>JBKJZQ010000204.1:0-21391 GCA_046715095.1 Actinomycetota bacterium
TTAGACGACCTTCGGCTGCCGGCGCCGAAGCACGGCGATCCCGAGCGCCAGCCCCAGCGCCAGGAAGAACGCGGCCGACGAGGACGCCTGGGACATCGCGAGGCCGGAGTTGAAGTTGCCGATCATGGACGCCACCGGGATGCCGAGGGACACGAGCGCGAGGAGAGGGCCGGCGGCGTACCAGAGGAAGACCACTTCGGACCCGTAGAAGATGAGCTCGATCGGTAACCTGCCCCGCTGAGCGACCCCTACCGCACACATGATGAGCATCGGAGCCCCGAGCGCGACCAGCCCGAACGACGGCCCCGCCTCGGATCCCGTGAGAACGCCATCCAGGGTCGCCACGCCGATCGCGGCCCCCCCGAGGACGGCAAGGGCGACCGCCGGGACGACCGCGTGCATCAGCACAACGTCACCGAACGCCCACGGAAAACGACCGGCCGCATCCGTATCGTCGGCCTCCTGACGGACGGTTTCGACTAGTCGGGCCGCCGCGAGGTAGGAGAGGAGGATCGCAAGCACCACGCCTCCAGGATGTCCCGCCGAAGCTCCCGCCACGAGCGCCGCGGCCGCGACCAGAGCGGTAGCCCACACGATCCGGCTGGGCGCCCTGAGAAGGGCGAGCGAGTCACGCCACGGGATCACGAGCAGGGCCCGGCGGGGATGCCGGATCTTCCTCTTTCGAGGCATGAAGAGCGCGCGGCGCGCGTCGCGGCCCAGCATCGCCAGACCCCTGAAGTCCTGAACGTAAAGAGCGGCCGAAAGACCAGACCGAAGGCCGGCCCGTCTGGCTAACTCCTCGATCGGGGCTGCGTCGGCCGCGCGCAGAGCCCCGAACGAGGCCGCCGCGGCGGCCACCGACAGGAGACCCAGTGTCACCGGCCACATCGCGGCCGCCCCTCCCGACGCCGCGATCACCGGAGCGGCGGCCCACCCCCAGGGGCCCGACCACAGCGCCGCGGTCGACAGATCCATCGACGGATCGCGGCTCCCCAGAGCAAAGGCGAGGGCGAGGACGAACAGGATCCATCCCCACCGCATGACCCAACGAGCACGACGGATCGATGCCTCGACATGCCAGGAGAGGGCAATCACGAGCAGACCGAGGAGGGCGGGTCCGGCCAGGGCGGCACCGAGGAGCGGGCCGGCGTCCGGCCGGAGCTTCGCCTCCAGGAAGACAAAGAGGATCAAACCTGAGGCTGCCCCCGCGACCGCCGCGACGATGAGGGAGGAGATCAGCTTGGGTGCGACTAGCGCGCGCCGCGACAGCGGAGCTCCCAACAAGAACGGGACATCCGGTCGCGAGAACGAAACCGGCCCCTGCCACGTCGCGAACCGGAGCACGCCGATGACCACGAGACAGAAGAGCGCCGCCAGGATGAAGGGCAAACGCGCGCGAACGGAAGCCTCTGTTTCCGGAGAGAACGGATGGTTCCGCAGCGAGCCGGATGAGAAGATCCCGATCGCCACGACACCTATCAACGCCAGATAGATCGAGTACAGGCGATCGAAGGCAGAACGTCCCTTGTGATTGGCCCTCCGGCTTGTCTTCAGGTAGGCGAGAACCTCGGCCGGATGAAGCTCCGCGGTGCTCACACGAGTCCCAGTGATGCGGCCGTGTCGCCACCGACGACTTTGTCGAACGGTCCGTGGTCGACCATCTGACCGCCGTCGAGAACGACCACGCGGTCGGCGATCCCGCGGGCGAACTCGATCTGGTGGGTCGTCAGGACGACCGCGATGTCATCCGCCGCCAACCGACGGACCTCTTCCTTGAGCAACTTCTGAGACGGAGGATCCAATCCCACGACGGGCTCATCGAGCATGAGGACTTCGAGCGGACGGATCAACGCGCACGCTATCGACGTCTTCTGACGCATCCCTCTCGATAGCTGCGATGGCAGATAGTCACGTCGGGCCAGCAGACCCAGGTCGTCGAGGACCTTGTCGATGCGGTCGTCGAGGTCGTCGCTCACCCCGTGAGCAAGTCCGGTGAGGATCAGGTGTTCCTCTACCGTCAGATCGTCATAGAGCACCGGATTGTCGGGGGCGAAGCTGATCGCCGACCTGGTGATCGGGTTCCCGCGCGCCTCATGTACGTCGATGCCTTTGATCTTGACCGAGCCTTCGGACGGTTCCATCAGCCCGGCGAGGATCCGCATCGCCGTCGTCTTCCCGGAGCCGTTGTGTCCGATGAGGGCGACGCATTCTCCCGACCGGAGGTCCAGGTCGAGCCCACCGAGCGCGACCGCGTCCCCGTACCTCTTGACGAGGCCGCGCGCGGTCAGAACGAGTCGCTGCTTAGTGGTCTTGGAAGGTGTCTTGGAGAGTTTCGCCATGAGATCGAAATGAAGCCTAGTCGGCCTCCGCCCGGAGAGATGCATCGTACGATCGACCTATGCCGATAGCCGAACTCGACGACATCACGGTCCACTACCGCTCGCACGGTCCCGAAGACGCGCCCTCGGTCCTCGGGATCATGGGCTTCGGATTGGATCAAAGGTTCTGGGCCGCGCAGATACCGGCGGTCACGCAGACGCACCGGTTCATCACGTTCGATAACCGTGGCGTGGGTCGCTCCATCGGCGAGCCCGCGCTGACGATCGACCACATGTCCGAGGATGCGATCCGCCTCCTCGACCACCTCGGGGTCGAGCGCACGGTCGTCCTCGGTGCCTCGATGGGCGGAGCCATAGCCCAACGGATCGCGCTCGATCATCCGGAACGGGTCTCGGCTTTGGTCCTCGCGATCACATGGGCGCGACCGATCGAGTTCATGGCACGCCAGTCCGCGCTCTCCCGCACGATCATCGGCGCCGGCGGTTCGGACGCGATGCTCGAGGCGGGCCTCGTCCGCATGTTCTCCCCGCGCTTCTTCGAGGTCGGCGCGGAGACCATCGACAGGATGCTCCAGGCGTTCGATCTGAACGGCGGGGACGACATAGCGTCACCCGAGGTGCTGCTGGCGCAACTCGATGCGGTCGACAAGCACAACACGCTGGCCGAGCTACCGGCCATCGGAGTGCCGACCCTCGTCATCGGCGGGAAGATGGACATGATGGTCCCGTACTTCGCTCAAGAGGAGATCGCCGCGGCCATCCCGGGGGCCGAGCTCGCCACCTTCGAAACCGGCCACGGCCTGATGATCGAAGAGATGCAGGAGTTCAACGACCGCATGCAGGCCTTCCTGGCAGCGCTCTAGCTGCGGTTCGTCGAGGGGTTGTGTAACCGGCCGTACCCAAGAGGCCTTTTGTAATTCCGGGTACCACAAACCCGACAAACTGGGCCAGAGGGCCGGGGACTCGATGCCAGACCAGGCACGCTGGGAAACAGAAGTCGTTCGTCTCGACGAACGGCAAAATAAAATGTGCCCCGCAGTAACTTTCGGCCGGAGCCTACTTATCCCTGCGGGACACGTCTCCAAGATAAGAGGCCGCTCCCCCGAGCGCAAGTCCCCGAGGCAAATCTCTTTCGCGTTCTCGGCACGAGATTTCGCGACCCGCGCTGGATCAGTATTGCGGCTGCAGATCTCCGTAGAGGACCGAGATGATCGGGACGCCCACGTCGACCATGTCGTAGAGTTCGATCACGTCCTCGTTCGACATACGGACGCATCCGTGAGAGGCGTTGTAGCCAAGCGAGTACGTCGCCGAGGTTCCGTGGAAGCGGATGTTCGGCGCGGTCCAGTTGATGGCCCGGAGCCCCAGTGGGTTGCTCAGACCCGGCGGGATGATGGCCGGCATGCTCGCTCCCCATCCCTCATCCGGAGACGGGTTAACCCAGGTCGGCATGTACCGCATGAGCTCGACCTGGAACTCGCCGGTGGGGGTCATGAAGTCCGGCATCCCGGTCGCGACGGTCCACTCGTGGGTGATCTTGCCGTCCTCGTAGAGGTAGAGCTTGTTCTCGCCGATGTGGACGAGGAGGACCTTCTCGTACGCCTCCTCGGTCACCTCGGGCTCGATCGTCTCCACCGAGAGCTCGGAGGTGGACGATCCCGAGCGCAGCGCACCGGCCAGCGCGCGGGCACTCTTCTCGATCTGCACCTCTCGCCCCTGCTGGGCCTTGATGAACTTGACCCAGCCGGACGAATAGTCGACCGACGCATCTTGGGACTCGCGGGCGAAATCAGAAGCGATCCCGGCGACGAACGCTCGGCCCCCACTCATCGGGTAGCGGATCGCCACCGCCCGGGAGAAGTCGAAGTCGTCACCGAAAACCCGCATCTGGACCTTCTTAATGAACGAGGTCTCGCTGCTGGCGGACAGAGCCGCCTGGACCGCGGCCTTGACATCGAGCCGGGCGCCGAGGTCGGCGCGGGTTCCCTCCCAGGTCTTGTCTTCCCACGTGATCGTGACTGATTCGTCCATCTCCTCGGACATCGCCCCCCGAACGGCCGAGATGGCCTCTCTCTTGGTCATGCCCGAAACGTCAACGCCTGCGATCTCGGCACCCGGGAGGATGCGCCCCTCGTACTCGTTGGAGTAATCGTAGGTGGCGTAGGAGATCGAACCGATCCCCAGCACGGCAAGGCCGCCGATAACGGCGAGGATTATCGCTGCTCTTTTGCCGGGGCGCGGGAAGCGCCTTTTGGTGGCGGCGCTCTCCGAGGTGGGAGTGGTGCCCATGGTGCTCCTCACTGAAATGATCACATGCCGCTCAAACGGACATATTACCTGGTGGGGCCCATTACACAAGACCTCATCACCCGTAGAGACGCCGGGAGCCCCCTGAAAGTTGCGGCGCCTTGCCGATTAGGCCCGAGTGGTGAACCATCGGGGGATGGAGATCTACGACTCGCTCACAGAGCTGATGGGCAACACCCCGCTGTTGCGCATCCGGAAGATGGCACCGGACATCTCGTGCACCCTCACGGCGAAGATGGAGATGCTGAATCCCGGGGGTAGCGTGAAGGATCGCATCGGGATCCGGATGATCGAAGCCGCCGAGCAAGCCGGGGACCTGAAGCCCGGAGGGACCATCGTCGAGCCGACCTCGGGGAACACCGGCGTGGGACTGGCGATCGCCGCGGCCCTCAAGGGTTACCAGTGCATCTTCACGATGCCCGACAAGATGTCCCAGGAGAAGATCTCGTTGCTGAGAGCATACGGAGCCGATGTCGTGATCTGCCCGACCGCGGTGCCTCCCGAGCACCCCGAGTCCTATTACCGGGTCGCCGACCGGATCGCCGCGGAGACCCCGGGGGCGTTCCAGCCCAACCAGTACTTCAACCAGGAGAACCCGAAGACCCACTACGAAACGACCGGCCCCGAGATCTGGCAGCAGACGGACGGGAAGATCACGCACTTCGTCGCCGGCGTCGGCACCGGGGGAACCATCACCGGAGCGGCCCGGTACCTGAAGGAGCAGAACCCCGGCGTCGTCGTGGTGGGGGCCGATCCCGAAGGCTCGCTCTACACCGGCAAAGATGCTCGCCCCTATCTGACCGAGGGGATCGGCGAGGACTTCTGGCCGGAGACGTTCGACCCGTCGGTGGTCGATCGTTGGTTCACGGTCACGGACAAGGACGCGTTCCTGACCGCACGGCGGATGACGCGCATCGAAGGAGTGCTGGTCGGCGGCTCGTGCGGAACCGCGGTGTGGGCGGCGCTGGAACTCGCGAAGGAACTGGGGCCCGACGACCTCATCGTCGTGATCTTGCCGGATTCGGGCAAGAGCTACCTCTCCAAGCTCTACAACGAGGCATGGATGGCGGAGTACGGCTTCATCGATCGTCCCGTGTCCAAGGCGAAGATCGCCCAGGTCCTCGGCGAGAAGCGCAGGGTCGAGGCCGGCATCCCCGACATCGTCGCGGTACCGAAGACCGAAAAGGTCGGCCGCGCGATCGACATGTTGCAGGAGTTCGGCATCTCACAGTTACTGGTGGGCGAGAGCTCGACCGTCGACGACCTCTCGCAGATCGCCGGCCAGGTGAACGAGCGAGATCTGCTCGATCAGGTCTTCAAGGATCCCTCCGCGATCGATGCAGATGTCGCCACGGTCATGGGCGAACCGCTGCCCGTGGTTCAGTCCGTCGCCGGCATCGACGAGATGTTCGCGGCCCTCTCTCAGGGAGCCGAGGCCCTCGTGGTCGCCGACGGGAACCGGCCGACCGGCGTCCTCACGAGAGCCGATCTCCTCGAGTTCCTGGCCCACCAGCAGCGGAGCTAGAGGTACACCTGCTTCCACGCGGTCCACCAGTCGCCGGCCTTCGAGGTGACCGTGCGAGCGTCAACGAACTCGATGCCGGCGCGGTTGCGGTACGGCTCCGCGTGATCAGGATCGTGCAGTTCCACGGTCACCTCGCAGGGAGAGCCCGGGTCGTAGGGCCGTACGGCCCCCAGGTCGGACAACGCCGCCCGGGCCCCCGTTTCGATCGCCTCTCTGGCCTTCAGGGGGGTCATGTGACGAGCCGAGAACCGGCCGAAGCCCTTCTTGACCTCCACGGTCGTGAGCCCGTCTCCGAGGAGTCCCCTGGCTTCCGCGCAGGTGGCGGCGTCTCCGGTAACCATAAGGACCGGAACCCCCCAGGTTCCACACAGCGCGGCGTTGATCCCGGTCTCTCCGACCTCGGTGCCGTTGAAGCGCAACGAGCGCCACTGCGTTCCCGACACGGTGTGGCTGAGCACTCCGTTGCCGGTTCCCGCCATCGCGTGCATGGCGACGAACAGCGCGGCGTCGCATCCTTCTTCGAGGAATCTCGTGTACTCGGTCCATTCGTTCTGAACGACGAACTCACAACGCGGATCGAGCATGTCGGGTACCAGCGAGTTGAACGTCCAGCCCTTACCGGCACCGTGACAGTCCATGACGACAATCTCGGTCGCTCCCCCGGCCGCGGCGCCCCTGACCGCCGCGTTGATCTCCTCGGTATAGAGCTTGCGGCCTTCCTCGTAGAGGCTCTCGCCCCCAGAGACCTGCTGCCATTTGGAGATGCCCGCGACACCCTCCATGTCGCTGATGATGAAGACGCGCATCACTCGGCTCCCATGGCGCGCTCGAGATCGGCGATCAGGTCGTCCGGATGCTCGATACCGACCGACAACCTGACCAGCGACGGGGACACCTCGATGCCCGACCCCGCGAGGCTGGCGTGGGTCATGCGACCCGGGTGTTCGATCAACGACTCGACCCCGCCGAGCGACTCCGCCAGGAAGAACAGCTCGGTCGACTCGCAGATCGACAGCGCGCGCTCCTCCGAGGATGCATCGAACGACACCATGCCTCCGTAGAGAGGCTCCCCCTGTGCGGCCATCTGCTTGCGCGCCAGGTCATGTCCGGCGAAGTCCTCGAGCCCCGGGTAGTGCACCGCAGCCACGTCGCTGCGGCCGGCGAGCCACGCGGCGATCCGTGTAGCTCCTTCGGAGTGGGCGCGCATCCGGATCCCCAGGGTCTTGAGCCCGCGCAGTAGAAGCCAGGAGTCGAACGGCCCAGGGATCGCACCGATGCTGTTCTGAAGGAACCTCAACCGCTCGGCGAGAGCATCGTCGTTGGTCGCGAGGCTCCCGGCGACGAGATCGGAGTGACCTCCCAGGTACTTGGTACCCGAGTAGGTGACCACGTCGGCCCCGAAGTCGAGGGGGCGCTGCAGATACATCGTGGCGAACGTGTTGTCGACCGCGAGCGTCCCGCCCGCCTCGTGCGCGATGGCCGCGAGTCCTTCGAGATCGAGGACCTTCAGCATCGGGTTACCCGGGGTCTCAACCATGACCAGGTCGGCGCCCTCGCGCGCCTCCGCCCTCACGGTATCGAGATCGGTCATGTCCACGGTTGCGAACCTGATGCCGACGCCCGAGAGCACGCGAGCGAAGAGACGGTAGGTGCCCCCATAGACATCCGCAGCGAGCAGCACGCGTGACCCCGCCTGCAGCGTCATCGCCAGCGTGGTGATCGCGGCCATGCCCGAACTGAACGCAGTCGCGTGCCTGGCTCCCTCAAGTGCCGCGAGGCACGTCTCGAGGGCGTGCCGGGTCGGGTTGTCGGTCCGGGAGTACTCGTAGCCCTTGTGCTTCCCGACCCCGTCCTGGGCGTAGGTCGAGGTCTGATAGATCGGGACCACGGCCGCGCCGGTCGTAGGATCTGGGTCTTGGCCCGCATGGATTGCGGCCGTCTCGAAACGCATACGATGGGTCATCGAGCTCCTCGTGGTTTGACGGAAAGCCGGGGGGTCTCAACCAACTACACAACGCTACAAGTACTGAGGCGTTCGAGTACCGGCGGCCTGTGTGATGCCGGGACGAGGATGCCGAAGTGGGGAGGACGCATGCCGGACAGTGGCCCGACGAGCGACGGCTACGTGGTGGTCGTGGGCCAGTGGCGGGAGGGTCAGGGCCACGCCCCGACGCCCTACGCCGAGGGGGTTCGAACCGCGGGCGGCACCCCGGTCATCCTCTCCGTGTTCGACCTCCCGGATCATCAGATCCCCGAGGGGATGGAGTTCCACGAGCTGCTCGAGCCCGACGACGGCTCCGTGCTGGACGGCGCCTGCGGGCTACTCCTTCCCGGGGGCGGAGACATCGATCCCGCGAGCTACGGTCAGTCGCGACACGAACGCACCCACTACCTCAACGAACGTCGCGACGCGTTCGAGAAGACGCTCCTGTCCCGGGCCCTCGAGGCCGACATGCCGGTGCTGGCCATCTGCCACGGCATGCAGATGCTGAACATCCAGCTCGGCGGGACGCTCGATCAGCACCTCATCGACGTTCCAACCCGCATCGATCACGACCGCGGCCGTCCGACCCCGGACCCGATCCACGGGTTGAGGGTGAAGGAACGAAGCCTTCTCGCTGCGGCACTGGGCGCCCCGAAGGTCGAGGTCAACTCGCACCACCATCAGGGTCTCGGCAAGGTTGCCGACCTGCTCGAGGAAGTTGCCTGGGCGGACGATGGGGTGCTCGAGGGGGTCGTCTCGACCGCGCATACGTGGGTCGTCGGCGTGCAGTGGCACCCGGAGGTCATGACCGGTGACGATCACCAGCTGAACCTCTTCCGCGCGTTCGTCGAAGCGACGCGCTCCTACCAGGAGCGTGAGGCTAGGGAAGCATCTTGATGGGTTGTCCCATCAACGAAGAGATGTCATCCGCTCCCGCACTGTAAGAGAACCTCTCGGCGACAACATCCGAATCCGCGGTTACGAGAACGGCCACCTGCTCGTCGCGCGTCCATTCTCCGATCGTCACCTTGATCCGAGACCCCGCGGTGATCTTGAGTCCCTGGAGTGACTCCGGTGCGAGGGGGTTCTCCCCAACTCTGAGGATCGTGATGTCCACGAGCACATCCTCGGAACCCGGAGCCATCACCGCGACGGCGTCGACACTCGGGGAGCGCGCGGCAGGACCGAGGAACCACGACGGTGATGTCTCGGTCGCCCCGAGCTCGGACGCCTGGCCACTGAGATCCTCGGTATCGACCGACACACTCCGTTCCGCGATCACCGGTTCCCCATTCACCGAGGTCACGATCGCGCTGACCGAGGCGATCCCATCCTTGTTGCCTCCGGCGAACTTCTCGATGGAGATGACCCGCTGCGACCGAGGCGGGATGGAGTACTCGACGAGGTCGGGTGGCGTGAGGGTCTCCACGGGCGTCGCGAGGATGACGCTGACCACGGCTTCTTGTTGCCCCGGATTGAGGATCGAGATCGTTTCGTCCGCTCCCTCGCCTACGGCTCCATCGGGGAAGAACCACTGCCCCTGCGGCGTTGGCGCGCCGAGATCGTAATCGATCCCCTTCGGAAGGCCCTTGCCGAACGTCGCCATCTCGCGCCATGCGACTACCCTCCCTCGCTGGGCCGCCACTTCGACCGCGAGGGTCTTCCTCTTCGTAATGACATCGTTGATAGCGATCGTTCGCCACTCGCCGGCCGGCACTGCGACATCTCTAAGGGCGGTCCTCGACTGCTCCCCCTTCGGAGCGAACAGGGCCAGCGTCACGACGGCCTCGTCGGGGAACGGGTTATAGATCAAGATCTTCTCGTCCCTGTCGATATCCGCGGACCCTGCGGCGAAGTACCAGCGCGTTGCCGCGGCCGCAGCGCAGTGGGCGGCGCCGGCCCCGGAGGGTTCCCTACGCGCGGTGACCGCGGTGGCGGTGACCGGAGATCCGAATCCAACGACGTCGAGCGGCTCGCTCTCCTCGGAGTGGTGGACGAGGATCTGGTCGGCCGGCAGCTCCTGTGGCTCGCCGGCCTCGACAGAACTTCCGATGATGGTGTCGCCGCCGCCCGCAGAGCCGAACGTGAAATACGTCGATGCGTTCTGGCCGCCGGTCGCAGGCGGACAGAAGACGGCTCTGGACTCGAACCGCTCGCCCTGGATCTCGGCAGCGCTTGGGATCCCGACCTCGGGACCCATGAGGTCGAAGGCAACCCCGCCGAGCAGCACGAGAACCACGAAGGCCGCGAACACGATCTCCCGGCGCCCGGTCACGCGATCGTCCCCTTGATACGACGGCGCTTACGAGAGAACGCAGCCCCCACGGTTGCCATCCACGCCAGGATCGTGATCAGGAGGACGAGCAGCGCGGCGATCGAGCGAAGGTAGGTCACTCTCACGGTGCCCGCTCCTGAGGGGAGCGAGAACGCGTTCCCCCATCCGCCCGGAACGCGCTCGAGTTCGAGCTCGTCGGAGGTTGCCTTCCATCCCGGGTCGTCCGAGGTCGCCACGAACACAACCCCCGGCCCGGCTACGCCTTCGGCTGAGAACGAGTTCCATCCCACGCCATCGAGAGACGTCTTCTCGACCTCGGTTGTCCCTGCGCTCAACCCGGGATCGCCCGCCTCGAGAGCCCGAACGTAGACCGGGAGCTCGTTGTAGGCGCCCGCCCGGGGTAACTCCACCTGATTCCTCAAGACGAAGTATTCGGGTTCCGTCCGGATCAGCGCTAGGTCTCGTTGTGCAAGCCAGCTCTTGGCTTTCGGACCGTTTTCGATGATGACGAAGTTGATGTTGAACGCTCCGAGCAATTCTCCCCCGCGGTCGGTCGTTCCCTCCTCGATGGAGGCTACGGCGAGGTCGAGCGAGCGATCTGCCTCGCCCCTGGGAGTGAAGAGATCGTTCAGCTGAGGCCTGCGCGCGCCCGTGAGGAACCGATCGCCGACGGAACGAGCACCGGTCGGGTCGTTCGAGGTCCATCCCGATCCAACCCAGAGGGCCCGGAACGGCCCCGTCTGCTGTGCCTCTGCCTCGAGGACCGAGGACACCTGGGTGACGACCTCGGGGCCGATCCCGCCGGCCGTTGCCCCGGCGCTCCACTCCGCGTGCCACATCGCCGGCCCGAAACCTGCGGCGAGAAGGAACCCGCTGAAAGCGAGCGCGCCGACTGCCACCGCGTGCATCCAGCTCAACTGGCGGTGGGAGAAGTCGAGACGGAAGGCACCGACCGCGATGCCGGCCAGGCCCGCGAACGCGAGGGAGGCGAGGACCCCCGCTTCGGTGGGCGACGGTACGAGGGGACGCAGGAATCCGGCGGAGGTGAGAACGACGATCCATCCCGTCGCCACGACCACCGTCCATAGGGCCAGAGCCATCCTCCGCCGAGCGCCGTCGGCCACCACTACGGCGACGACGCCGAGCAGCGGGAGCGCGAGACCGAACAGGGCAGGGCCGTCGGGCGTTTGGCCCAACAGCGTGCTTAGCATGCCGTGGTCGCGGTAGCTATTCGAATACGAACGCCATGTGTCGGACGCGATGAGGCCATGGAGCGCTCCCCCATCGCCGAACCACGATGCACTCCAGGGAAGCAGCAGCGCCCACGCGATCACTAGTCCGAAGAAACACTGCAACATCGGCCGGAACGTCTCTCCCTTCCGGTCGAGCAAGAACTTCGGGATCGTGAGCATCACGGCCGCGACCGCGTAGAGGAACAACGATCCGGGGACGAAGGCCGCCGATATAGCGCCCCCGAGGGCGATCCTCGCGATCGACTGGTTCCGCCGCCACTCCGGGGGCCTGGCCCACCCGATCAGCCGGATCATCGCGGCGAGGACGGCGGGCGCCGCGGCGGCGAAGAACATCGCCCCCAGCCGGCCTTCCCTCAGTGCCGCGTAACCCACCGTGCCGAACGCATAGGTCGCCGCCGACACCCACCGTGCCGGTGGATCGACCAGCTCGTAAACCAGGCGATAGGCGCCGTAGGCGGCGACCCCGCCCAGACCGAGGATCATCAGCTTCTGCGCCGCGCTCGCCGCTCCCAGGGTCAGTATCGGGATGAACCCGAGGATCGCGAACGCCGGCGGGTTGGGACCGGGACCTCCAAGCCCCGCGTTGTTCCACGGAGAGATGTAGGCCCTCCACATCCCGGTCGCCCCCTCCGGGAACGGAAGAAGCTCACCGACCGCCGCCTGGCCCGACCACAGGATGTGGCGGAACCCGATGAGGAACGCGACGAGCCCGAGCACGGTGAGGGCCGCGGGCCACCCCTTCATGCGCTGGCCGAAAGCTTTGGTCTCCTGGCCCCGCCTCGCGAGGAGTTCCGCCCGGCGTCCCCACGCTTCCTCGACGCGCTGCGTCTGGTCCCCGAGATAGGACCGGATGCGGGTCGATAGCCGCACCGTGAGTCGATTGAGATGGGAGTCGGGCACACGACGTTGGCGTTGCACCCGGCGCCTCTCGGTCAAGGTTTGCGGAAGACGAACCACGTTCCACCCGAGGGCCCTGATCAGGTTCCAGATCTCACGAGGCTGCCGGATGACGATGAAGCCGATCATCTCGGCGACCGAGAGAAGGACGAACAGTGGGATGAGAGCCAGCAGTCGAGGCGCTGATGCGTTCTTCGTGACGGCCCTCAGACGGTTCCGCCGGATGAAGTAGCGAGTGGGCACGTATGGGGACGCCCGTTTCCCCGTCGCCAGCGCGATCGCATGGCGAGCCTCGGCTTCCGGCTCGAAGCGAACCGAGTGGCCGGCGATGCGCGCTCGCCAGCACAGATCGAGGTCCTCGGAGAACGCCCGCATCCGAGCGTCCCAGCCTCGCAACTGCTGAAACACCGAATGCTTCACGAGCATGCACGTGGACGTGACGAAGAAGACCTCGGAAGGACGGTCGTGTTGACCGCGATCGATCTCGCCCTCCTCGAGGCCTTTGTACGGGTAGCCGAAGCGGTCCGCCGCCATGCCGACCTCTTCGAGAACACCGGGGTCATCCCAGTTGACGATCTTGGGACCGACGATCGCGGTATCCGGGTCGGCGAGAACCCTAGCGACCATGTTCTCGACCGAGTTGGGCGTCAGGGCGGCGTCGTCATGGATGAACAGAAGGAGGTCGGTATCTGTCCTCACGCGCGACAGCGCCCAGTTGATCGCGCCCCCGAAACCGAGAGGACGAGGTGTTCGTAGATAGCCCCAGCGGCGCTTCCTCAGGTGACGCTTGGAGAGCCTCTTGAGGGCAGGAGGTCCTTTGTGATCGGCAGAGGCGTCATCGACGACCAGCACGTCGAGCTTCGAGTACGTCTGCGTCGCCAGGGACACCAGGCACTCCGTGAGCCACTCGCGGCCGCCGTGGGTGACGACGACCGCGAGGACCGTCGGCTCACCAGGAGTCGACTCAGGGCGCGTCTGTGTTGATTCTGGGGTTTGTGCCATCTGTGTCTCTTCCGTCAAACCGGAACGGCGTCGTAGAGAGTAGTGCGCCGCACCGGGGTGCGCCCTATCGCCTCAACCAGGGCTCGCATCCCGTCCGCCGTCAGTTCCTGTCCGTGGCTGGCCCCCGCGGCACGCGAGATGTTCTCGTTCATCAGCGTGCCTCCCAGATCGTTGGCCCCCGCCTGCAGAGCGAGCTGCGCTCCCTCCACCCCCATCTTCACCCACGAAACCTGGATGTTGTGGATGCTGCCGTGGAGGGCGACGCGCGCCACGGCGTGCATCTTCAGGGCCTCCTCGAAAGTAGGCCCCCTCCGAGCCTTGCCCTGGAGGTAGATCGGAGCCCCCATGTGCACGAACGGTAGGGGCACGAACTCGAACAGTCCCTCGTGCCCCTCGGCGACGAGCTCGTCGTGCAGGTTCCTGACGACCATCAGGTGCCGAGCCCAGTTGCTCGGACCCTCGACCGTGCCGAACATCACCGTGGCGTTGCTCCGTAGGCCCAGAGAGTGAGCGACGCGATGGACCGCGCACCACTCCTCGGTCGTGATCTTGTCTGGACAGATGATGGCGCGGATCTCATCGTCGAGGATCTCCGCGGCGGTTCCCGGTAGCGTGGCAAGACCAGCGCCCTTGAGACGCGTGAGGAACTCCTCGACCGTGACGCCCAGCGTCTCCGCTCCCTGCCAAACCTCGAGTGCGGTGAACGCGTGAACGTGCATCTCGGGGACGGCATCCTTGACCGCTTTCAGGTACTGGATGTAGTTCTCGCCGGTGAAACTGCCGTGGATCCCACCCTGCATGCACACCTCGGTGGCACCCAACTCCCACGCTTCCACGGCGCGCCGTGCCACTTCTTCCTCGGCCAGCAGATAAGGGTCACCTCTGAGGTTCAGAGACTTCGGCCCCTTCGAGAACGCGCAGAAACCGCACTTGAAGTAGCAGAGGTTCGTGTAGTTGATGTTGCGATTCACGACGTAGGTGACGGTGTTGCCGACCGCGTCCTTCCGCATCTCATCGGCGACCGAGTAGAGACGCTCGGTTTCGGCTCCACGAGCGGTGAACAGAAGAGCGATCTCGGATTCGTCCAGGCGTTCGCCTCCTTCGGCGCGTGACAGCGCAAAGTCAAGCCCGCTCCTTACTACCCGGCCCCGAATGCGCCACGCTCCCGAGCGCGCCGCCTCGAGGGCGACGGCGGCCGAGGCGGGCGGCGGTACATCCACCCCCGAGAACCACTCCTCGTCGGCGCGCCGGTAACCGTCGCCATCGATCGCCGCAAGGACCTTCCTGCGCAATGAAGTGTCGATCCACTGCGACAGGGCGGAAGGCGTTCCGCAGAACGAGGGATAGACCGCGAGGCGCTCGAGCAGGAGGAACCCCTTGCCCTCGGTCACGCTCCTCAGCTCGCCGAGCTTCGGCCACGGGCGTTCCGGATTGACGTGATCCGGGGTCACCGGGGATACGCCCCCCCAATCAGAGAGCCCAGCGTCGAGATAGCTCCCGTACTCCACAGGCGTCAGGTTCGGAGGCGCCTGGATCCCAACGTCCTGTCCCATGACCAACCGGGCCAGAGCAACCATCAGCATCATCTCTGCGAGCGCCGGCTCGGGATGAGTGGCCATCAGGATGTCCGGCTTCTGCCTGAAGTTCTGGACGATCACTTCCATGATGTGGCCGTGTCGCTCGTGCGCGTCGCGGATCGCGAGGAGGGTGTCTATGCGTTCGTCGAAGGTCTCTCCGATGCCGACCAGGATCCCGGTCGTGAACGGGATCGCGTTCCGGCCCGCTGCCTCCAGCGTCTCCAGTCGTAGCGCAGGTTTCTTGTCGGGCGCTCCGAAGTGCGCGCTCCCCCGCTTCAGCAATCGCTCGGAGATGGTCTCGAGCATCATCCCCTGGCTCACGGACACCCCTCGGAGCAGCGCTGCTTCCTCCTCGGTAAGCGTGCCCGGGTTCGCGTGTGGAAGGAGAGGGGTCTCCTTGAGCACCGCGGCGCATGCGGCGGCGAGGTACTCGATCGTCGACGTATAGCCCATCTCGGCCAGCTCGTCTCGAGCCTCGCTCCACTTCCTCTCCGGCTTTTCGCCCAGAGTGAACAGCGCTTCCATACAGCCGGCCGCGGCACCGGCGCGAGCGACATCGACGACCTCATCGATGGTCATGAACGCCCTTTCTCCAGCAACAGGAGGGTGGGCGAACGTGCAGTATCCGCAGGAGTCACGGCACAGTTTGGTCAGTGGGATGAAGACCTTCTTGGAATAAGTGATCCGGGGTCCAGTGGTGTCGTCACGGAGAGATCTGGCGGCATCGAGCAGAGAAGAGGGATCGGAGGCAGCCAGGTGGGCCATCTCGCGCACCTCGGAGGCATCGAGCCTGTCCCCGGACGCGGCGCGAACGGCCAAGCCGTCGAGTCGGGTCATCGAGGGCAGTCTAGTGCCCCAAGCACTAGTAGCCTCCTCCGGTGACCATCACCGCACTTGCCGGAGGCGTGGGTGGAGCCAAGTGCCTCGTAGGGCTTCAACGTGTCCTCGGGGAGAACCTCACCGCGATCGTGAACACCGGTGACGACGCCGAGTTCTACGGCGTGCACGTGTCCCCCGACGTCGACATCGTGTCGTACTGGCTGGCGGGGATCGCCGATATCCACCGCGGCTGGGGCCTGAAGGACGACACCTTCCATCTCGTGGAAGGGATGAGGAAGCTCGGCGAGGATGCGTGGTTCTCTCTCGGCGATAGAGATCTCGCAACGTGCGTGTTGCGGACCGGCCGTCTCGCCGGCGGCGCCACGCTGTCGGCCGTAACCGACGAGATCCGGAGGCGCCTGGGTATCGCAGCGCGGATCATCCCGATGTCCGACGATCCCGTTCGGACGCGGGTCGTGACCTCCGACGGCCGCAACCTCGAGTTTCAGGAGTACTTCGTCAAGGAGCGATCGGAACCGTCCGTAGAACAGATCTTCTTCGATGGCATCTCCGAGGCGAAACCTGCCCCCGGAGTGATCGAAGCGCTGACGGGGGCCGAGCGGATCATCTTGTGTCCGAGCAATCCCCTCCTCTCGATCGAGCCGATCCTCGCGCTGCCGGGCGTGAGGGACGCGCTGCGCGAACATCCGGATGTGGTGGCGGTCTCACCCATCGTGGGAGGAAAAGCGATCAAGGGTCCCCTCGCGCGCATGCTCGCCGATCACGGTGCAGAGGTTTCTCCCGTCGGGGTGGCGTCCCTCTACGCCGGCTTGTGCAGCACCTTCGTCGTCGACGAGGTCGACGCGGAGCTCGTCGACGCCGTCAAGGAGTTCGTTCCGAACGTGCTGACCGCACCGACGATCGTCCCGGACTCGGACTCGTCCGAGATCCTCGCGAGGGTCCTGCTCGCATGAATCCCATAGCGATCATCCCGGTGACGGGGATACCGGAGGTGACTCCCGGGGACGATCTCGCCGCGCTCATCTCCGGATCGGGCGACGTTCCGCTGCAGGACGGTGATGTGGTGGTCGTCGCACAGAAGATCGTCTCGAAGGCCGAGGACCGCCTCGTGCCGGGCAGTGACCGGCGCCGCGCGGCGGTCGACGAATCCGTACGGATCCTCCGGCGCTCGGGAGACATGATCATCTCCGAAACCCGTCACGGTTTCGTGTGCGCCAACACCGGCGTCGATGCCTCGAACGTTGAGGGCGACAACGTCCTTCTACTGCCGCTCGATCCGGACCTCTCCGCCCGAAGGTTGCGTGCCGGTCTCAAGCACCTCACCGGAGCCGACGTCGCGGTGATCGTCGCGGATACCTTCGGCCGGGCGTGGAGGATCGGACAGACGAACGTCGCGATCGGCGTCGCCGGCATGGACGCCTTCACCGACTACCGGGGTGGACGTGACGCCCAGGGCCGGGACCTCACCGCCACCCGCATCTGCACCGCCGACGAGATCGCCGGTGCCGCGGAGCTCGTCATGGGAAAGACCGACGCCATCCCGGTCGCCGTGGTCCGGGGAGCCACGATCGTTCCCGGCCGAGGCTCAGCCCGAGACATCGTCCGCCCCCCCGACGAGGACCTGTTTAGGTAGGGGCTGGTGTAGCCTCACTCGACCATGAGCAAGAAACTTGAAGAGAAGCAGCGACGCAGGCAGATCGAGGAAGAGCGCGATGCTGCCCGGAAGCGCGCTGCCCGGAAGCGCAACTTCCTTACCTGGGGCGTGGTCGTCGTGGTCGCCTCTTTGGTGGTCGTGCTGATCGCCCTGGAGAAGGATAAGGAGTCGGCGCCCGTGGGCGTCGATCCGACCGCGGCGAGCTGCACGGAGATCGAAACCCCTGAGGAGATGCCCACGGCCGACCACGTCGACGATGGCACCGCGGTGCAGTATTCGACCGATCCTCCTACTTCCGGCGATCACTGGTTAGATTCGGCTCCGTCCGGATTCAGCCCTCCGTCGGCCGTAGGCGACCTGCCCGCCGAGCGTTTCCTGCACAACATGGAGCATGGGGAAATCGTCTTCTGGTACCGGCCGGACGCGCCGCAGACCGTCATCGACGATCTCGAGGGCTACTTCGACAACACCACAGACGCCGTTGCGCTCCTGGGACAACCGTACGAAGCCGTGCCGGCGACGTACAACTTCACGATGACCGCCTGGGGCGCGTCGCAGTCATGCAAAGAGGTCTCCGAAGACACCATCGACGCGTTCCGTGAGGAGTTCCAGGGCAAGGGCCCCGAGCAGGTCGGCACCCCCACCTTCTCGGCCCCGGAATAGCAGGAGTAGCGCCGGGCTCTAGACCTTCGAGCGGAACCAGGCGACCGTCTGGGCCAGTCCCTCGTCGAGACCGACGTTAGGGGACCATCCGAGGACCTCTGCCGCCTTCTTGTTGGATACGCGCGTGCGGAACAGCTCGCCCGGGCGCGCGGAAGCGTATTCCGGCTCGTACTCGCCGCCGGATAGCTCCTTCAACTTGGCGTGCAGATCGTTCACCGAGATCTCGGAATCACTCGAGACGTTCACCAACTCACCGCTGCCCTTGGTGCGCGCGGCGAGGAACGCCGAAACGACATCGTCCACAAAGACGAAATCGCGCGATTGCTTCCCATCGCCGTAGATGGTGGTCGGCTTCCCTTCGAGCATGCGCCTCAAGAAGATCGCGACGACCTGTCCTTCGAGGCCGACCTCGGACGCCGGTTCCTGCCGCGGTCCGTAGACGTTGGCCAGGGCGAGGGCGGTGTAGTCGAGACCCTTCACGATCTTGAAATAGCGCAGGTAGTCGAGAACCACCTTCTTGGAGACCCCGTAGGGGGATTCGGGAGCGGACTCGGGGAGATAGACCTGATCCTCGGTGACCGGCAGGCGTGTTTCATCCGGCTCGCCGTAGATGCAGCCTCCCGAGGACGTGAACACGACCTTCTTAGTCCCTGCCTCGCTCGCAGCGTGGAGGAGGTTGAGTGATCCGATCACGTTCACCATCGCGTCGTGGATGGGATCGGCCACCGATGCCCGCACGTCGACCTGCGCGGCGAGGTGCATGATCACCTCGGGCTCGTTCCGTCGCACCAGCTCGCCGACCGCGGTCGAGGTGACATCGATCCGGTGGAATGAGAACTTCCCGACCTCCGTGCTGCGTGCCCCGGCGAGGTTGGCGAGGGAGCCGGACGACAGATCGTCAACCCCGATGACCTCTTCGCCCTCGGCGAGCAGATGATCCACCAGATGCGAGCCGATGAACCCGGCCGCTCCCGTCACGAGTATGCGCACGTAACCTCCATCTTGTTCTGCGTCCCGCCGAGGCGGCCCGCTCCATCTGTTCTGCGTCCCGCCGAGGCGGCCCGCTTCTGAGTATCCCTGTGGTCGTCTACTTCGGGCGTCCTAGGCTGCGTTCTAGGACTTGGTGTTGTCTTCAAGCGTGATTCCGGTAAGCGTCGCATCTTTCGAGGCGATCGAGGCTTCGCCCAGGATGCTCCGCCGAACGACGGCTCCGGCCTCGACCACCGCCCGGGGCAGGAGGACCGACTCCTCGACCACGGCTCCCGCCTCTATCACTGCGCCCTCTCCGATGGAGGCCGAGGATACCTGCGCGTCTCCATCGATCTTCGCCCCCTCGCCGATGAGAGAGCCACCCGCAAGCTCCGGTATCTGTGCGTCCCGGTAACGACCGGAGAGGGCGTCGAGGTTCGCCTGGAGAAACTTCTCTGGGGTCCCGATGTCCATCCAGTAGGACTCGGCCGCCACGGCGAACACGCGGGCCCCCTCCTCGACGAGTCCCGGGAACAACTGCCGTTCGGCCGACCACACCTCGCCGCGGGGGATCCGCTCGAGCACCGAAGGCTCGAGCACGTAGATCCCCGCGTTGATCAGGTTCGTCGGGGCCTCATCCCGGGGCGGCTTCTCTATGAAGCCGCGCACGCGGCCACCCGGCTCCGTAGGGACCACGCCGTACGCCGAGGGATCATCGACCGGCGTGAGAACGATCGTCGCCTCCGCGCCGCGGTCGCGGTGGAACTCGAGCACCTCGCCCAGATCGACGTCCATGAGCACGTCGCCGTTGAACACCAGGAACGTGCCGTCCGACGCGAACCCCTCTGCGTTCTTCAGGGCGCCCGCCGTCCCGAGCGGTTCCCCCTCGTGCGTGACATGCACAGTCAAACCCCTGGTCGCGGCGTTGCCAACCGTCGTCTCGAAGGCGTCCGCGAGATACGACGTCAACAGCACGACTTCGTCGACGCCGTGGCGCTGGAGGAGATCGAAGACGTGCTCGATGTGCGGGCGATTGGCGATCGGTAACAGATGTTTGGGGCGCGTGTTGGTCAGCGGTCTGAGCCGGGTCCCGAGACCGCCCGCAAGGATGAGCGCCCTCAACCTCAGCCCCTCACGCTGCGAGCGGACAGTCCGATGATCACCAGTCCGGCGGCGACGACGACGACGCCGATCCACCTGAGCGCGGGGACCTCTTCGCCGAGGGCGAACCGAGACAGCAACACGACCGCGACGTAAGAGAGCCCCACGAAGGGATACGCCAGCGACAACGGGACGCGCGAGAGGACGACGAGCCAGAACATGGCGGAGACCCCGAAGAGGAACATCCCGAGCCACAGACGCGGCTCGCGCGCCGCTCGCCCGACGTAGTCGCCGAACGCCGCGACCTCGGCCGAGCCGATCCGGCCGACGCGATCCATCGCCGCCTTCAGGATCACCTGTCCGGCGACGGCGAAGCCGACGCTGACCACCAGGAAGGCCATCGAGATGAGGCTGCTCGTCTTAGACCCAGCGGTCGCACCGGCCAGTCCTTCCGGGATCGGGGTTCCGAGTGCCAATTGATCAACCGACCTTTCTCTTGAGCTGCCCACAGACTAGGGCTCAGGTGCAGTTGACCAAAACTTAGGCGCTTAGGACGAGGCCACCTTGGTGACCTTGATCCTGAACAAGGTGTCCTTGAGGCCGAGGGCGTTGCGAACGTCCCAGCCGCTCTCGCGCCTGGTCGCGTCCTTCCCCACGATCTTGACGCCTCCCTTGGTTGCGGACTTCACGACCGTGACCCGGCCAGAGACCCCGAACGGTTTCTTGAGGACGACCCTCACGACCTTCCCGGTGTCGAAAGCGGCGTTCAACTTGACCGAGAACTCGGCCCACGACATCGTGATCTTCCACGAGTGATTGGGGTTCGCGGCGACCGCATCCGGACCGTCCTTGACGCCTCTCAGATACGGATAGGGAGAACCTCCCCAGACGTTCTCGTTGTCCTCCGTGTATCCGCCCGACGAAGACGAGTAGAGGGCCGAGATCGGGTCACCCTTGTAGGTGATCACCACATCCTTCGTGTTGTCGACCGCCTTCTTCCAGTCC
>JBKJZQ010000205.1:0-3419 GCA_046715095.1 Actinomycetota bacterium
ATGTTCATCACACCAAACACGAGCAGCAGGACGAACAGAGCCCAGCAACACCCGAGGCAATACCCGCCATGGTGGGCTCCAGCAGCCGCGTCGCGTAACCGTCCCCGGTACGAGCTATAGCGAAGCAACAGTGACATCGGGGCGCGACAGTGCTTGAGGCAGCGGGCTTTCGCTGGACTCCACTGATACATCCCACATGCGACCAAAGCCCCTGCCGCGACGGTGGTGGTCATTGCTTGCGACATCTGCTCGGGGATGAGACGGGCGAGCAGGAAGGCCGGGAGACCTACGGCCGCCCAGACCGAAAGATAGCCGCCTGCGAACAGTGGCACCCGCAGGACGCGATCGGAGCGGATGAGGCGGTCGTAGGCCAGAGCTACGGGCGCGACCGCCGGCAGCATCATGGCGCTCATCATCAATATCCAGATCCCCAAGAATGGGAGCGCCTCAAGACCCATCGTCCCGGACATCTCGCTCATGCCTCGGGAGAGGTAGATCGTTACGAGCCACGCGCTCGCCGCTACCAGCAACAAGAACAACGAACGCGGAGAGGAGATGAGACTGCGAGCTTGGACCTTGCTCATGCCCTGGTCTGTCAACCTTCGTAAGCGAACTCAGTTATGAAGCCTCGGCTTTGCTACCGGGCCAGCCCACGCCTCTCGATTCACATCTTGGCAGGAACCAGCCAAGACCGCTAGGGGACACCTCGTTGTGCTGGCCGGATTCAGTCGCCTTTCGGAGCTCAACCAAGCCCCGGGCCTACTCGCCTTCGTATTTGAAAGAGACCTTCACCTTGGCTCGGTAGGTCTTGACCTTGCCGTCCTCGAGCTGCATGTCGAGCTCGGAAACCTCTGCGATCCGGAGGCTCCTGAGTGACTTCGATGCCCGCTCAACCGCGGCGGCGGCCGCCTTCTCCCACGATTCCGAGCTCGTGCCAACGAGTTCTATGACCTTGTAGACGCCCTCGGCCATCCCAGCCTCCTCTACTATCCGTCTCTTCCGACCACCGGCCGGACTGAAGCTCAGATTACCCAAGCAGAGCCAGGACGGCTGCCATGCCGCGTTGAAGTGCTTGCACTGTCTGGGTCTACTCGGCGGTCGATCCCGATGCCATCTGGACCCCCTCGCGCGAGCAGGAGAAGCAAGCTGAGAGGCGAATGTCTCCTTCCACACCAGAGAACCGCTCTCCCAGGAGGAGATAACCGTGAGAAAGCTAAGGAACGCGCTCGGAGTCGCACTCGTTGCCGTCGTCGCCCTTGCGGGGACCGCGTTCGCGGACTTCACGCCCCAATTCAGCCTTAAGGTCTCGGACACGAAGGTGAAGGGGAACCCGGCGCTCGACATACATCTCGAGTTCGACGCCGACGACGAGGAGATCGGCAACTTCATGATGGACTTCCCGAAGGGCTACGGCGTCGCGTCCGACGCCAAGATCCCCGACGACGAGGTGATCGGCGGCGGGTCCGTGACGATCGAGGCCGGCCCCGGCTGCCGGCCCGGCCCGGAGGGTGACACCGGCGTGACGGCGCCCGTGACCTTGACCGCCACGATCTACGAGAGGGCCCGCAGCGACGAGGAAGCCGACGCCGGCGTCGACGCGGTCTGGCTCCTCGACCTCGAACCGCTGAACCGGGTTCGGCTCCTGGTAACCGGGAGCAAGAAGTCGGGCTGGCACATCGAAGGCGCTCCGACGCCGAGTGACAACACCTGCAACCCGCTCCTCGTCGATCTCACGATCAACGACAAGTCCGAGTCCGGTGTCGCTCTAGTCACGAACCCGAAGACGCCGGGCAAGTACAAGGTGAAGGCACAGATCGTGAGTCAGGATTCGGCGGCCGTCGCTAAGTTCACCAAGAAGATCAAGATCAAGAAGTAGGCCTTCGGAACCGGGTGCGGTCGCGCTCGACGGCGTCGCGCGTGTCGCATCCGGTGAGATGATCGTTGATCAGACCCATCGCTTCCATGAAGGCGTAGGCGGTGGTCGGACCCACGAATGCCCACCCGCGGCGGCGCATGTCCTTGCTCATCGCGAGCGACTCGGCGCTCGTGGTGTTCTGCATGAGGGCCTCCGAGGTCAGCGTGCGGGGGCGAGTCTCGGGATCGGGTTCGAATCTCCAGATGTATGCCGCCAGGCTGCCGAACTCCCCGATCAACTCGGAGCACCGGCGTGCGTTGTTGATGGTTGCCTCGATCTTCGCTCGGTTCCGCACGATGCCGTCGTCCGACATCAGGCGCCCGACGCTTCGCGTATTGAACCGTGCGACCGCGCCGATATCGAACGACTTGAAGGCGCGGCGGAAATTCTCACGCTTCCGAAGGATCGTGAGCCAGCTGAGACCCGACTGGAACCCCTCGAGGCTGAGCTTCTCGAACAGACGCCGGTCGTCCTTGACCGGACGACCCCACTCGGTGTCGTGGTAGCTCTCGTACAGAGGGTCGCCCACGCACCACGAACATCGGGCGACCCCTTCCTCCCCGACCGCGATCTCGATCATCGACCGTCAGCATAGATAGCTCTGCGGGAGCCGTCCCTCCTGCTCAGGCCGCTCCGAGGTGCTTGCAGGTTGTCGACGTCTCGACCTCTTCCTTCTCGGGGAACGTGCCCAAGACGTGATCCCCCAGTGGATTGGTGACGCCGAACCAGTAGTTCTCGTTCTTGAAGTGATGGAGACGGTGCGCCTTCCAGATGTACCGGTAGAGGCGCGTCCGTGGCTTGTAGCGCGAGTGGATCAGGTAGTGCGTCCACTCGTAGGTCAGAAGGATGGCGGTCGCCGCGGTGATCGCGGTCATCCCGAGCCGGAGCGTCGGGAAGACCAACAGGTAAGCGAGGCCGGTGAGCGGCATCGCCTTCGCGAGCACGGGCAGCGGCACGAAGATCCACTCGGTCTTGCGCGGATCCGAATGGTGCGCGCGGTGCTTGCGCGCGACCAGGGGATCGAGCCGCCTGCCCAGGAAGCGCTTCGGCTTCCAGTGGAGGATGAAGACGTGGATGAGCCACTCGACGAACGGCTCGGCCGCGATCAAGCCGGCGACCACGACGAGGTCCCACCAGCTCCAGCCACCCAGGAAGAGGCGGACCCCCGCGGCAACGAGAAGGATCGGGGCGATGATGCGCGGCGTCACCGAAAACGAGAAGAAGCGGAACTCGTCCCGAAGCGTGGTTGCGGATCTCTCGCTCATGAGTCATCTCCTCCGGCCAGCGTAGCGAGCGCTTCGGTGATCGCGAGGGAACCCTTAGCGAGGAGTGCGCGGGCGGCGATCTCGGCGGCGGGCCCGTCGGAGGATTCGATCGCGGCGGCGATCGTCCTGCGGGCATCGATGTCCGTGAGTTCACCGGCGATGACCGCACTCAGAGAGGTCGCCATCGGCTCGTAGGTCTCCCGGAGACTGTTGAAGACGAGGCGGTAGGCGATGTTGTC
>JBKJZQ010000206.1:0-5659 GCA_046715095.1 Actinomycetota bacterium
TGGCTCGCGAGCTCGCCGCGGTCGCCGGAGGCCTGGAGCCGATGAACGGCGAGGGTCGTTCCGCCGTCGTCTGGGACCTCAGAGGTGGGCACAACCCGAAGGTTCTCCACGCCGGACGGCACGCTCGGGAGGAACTGATCGAGCAAGCCACGAAGCGCCTCGCATCCGGCGAAGCGAGCTTCGAGGTCGACGGCGGCCCGGGCGTGAGAGGGCGGGTCGTGGTCTGCGGATCAGGCGGCAACCGGGCCGCCTACGGACTATTCCTCCACGGGGAGGGCACGCCCCATCTCGGCACCACGACCGAGGGTCTGATCGAGGCGGCCGAGCGCTCGTTCGGCAAACAGGTCGAGAACATGAGCCGTCTGGAACGCCAGGAGGTCGTCCGGTTCCTGGACGATAGGGGTGTGTTCATGCTCCGTAAGGCGGTCGAGACCGTCGCCGACCGGCTCGGAGTCACAAGGTTCACGATCTACAACTACCTCGACAACTCCGAACGAGGCACAATCAGAGAAGGTGAAGAGGAAGCCAACTGAAGGAACCCACGAAGGAGCCGGCCCGATGACGCACCACGAACACACCGCCCCCAGCACGATCTTCGGCACTCTGACGACGCCGTCGCTACGGAACGAAGCGATCAAGGACTTCCGGCCCGGTTCGCCCGAACGCGCCTCGCTCGAAGCCGAGCTGACGCGCCAGCAGGGAGAGGTCAAGCAGGCGCCGATGGTGATCGGGGGCGAAACGGTCGAGACGGGGAACACGTTCGAGGTCCGCGCGCCGCACAAGACGAGCCTGAAACTGGCGGAGGTCCACGCCGCGGGTCCCGAGCACGTCGATCGTGCCATCCGCGCTGCGCTCGACGCCGCGCATGACTGGGCGACTATGCCGTGGCAGGACCGCGTCGCCGTTTTCCTGCGCGCTGCAGAGCTCGTTGCAGGGCCGTGGCGCGACCGCATCAACGCTTCGACGATGCTCGGACAGTCCAAGTCCGTCTACCAGTCCGAGATCGACGCGATCGGCGAGATGGCCGACTTCTGGCGCTACAACGCTCACTTCGTCGAACGGATCTACGGAGAGCAGCCCGAGTCCGGCCCGGGCATGTGGAACTACCTCGACTATCGGCCACTCGAGGGCTTCGTGCTCGCGCTGACGCCGTTCAATTTCACCTGCATCGGTGCCAACCTCTCGAGTGCCCCCGCGATGCTCGGCAACGTCGTCGTGTGGAAACCGTCAGAGAAGCAGGCGTTCTCGGCCCAGTACACGATGGAGCTGCTCCAGGAAGCGGGGCTGCCTCCCGGCGTCATCAACCTCGTCCACGGCGACGGCGCGATGGTCTCCGACGTCGCCATGCGCCACCCCGACTTCGCCGGACTGCACTTCACCGGCTCGACGACCGTGTTCCGCTCTATCTGGAAGAAGGCGGGAGAGAACCTCGAGAACCTCCGTTCCTACCCCCGCCTGGTCGGTGAGACGGGCGGAAAGGACTTCGTGCTCGCCCACCCCTCGGCCGGCCCCGAAGCCCTCGTGGTCGCGCTCGGGCGCGGGGCGTTCGAGTACCAGGGACAGAAGTGCTCGGCTCCGTCGCGCGCCTACGTCCCCCGTTCCCTGTGGGCTCAAGTGAAGGACGGGCTCGTGGATCTCGCCGAGTCGATCCCGCAGGGCGACGTTGCCGACATGAGCAACTTTATGGGCGCGGTGATCGACGAGACCGCGTTCAACCGCCACAAGGAGGCGGTGGAGCAAGCGGTCGCCTCGGGCAGCGAGGTCCTCACCGGCGCCAAGTTCGACTCCTCGGAGGGCTGGTTCGTGGCCCCTACCGTGCTCGTCACCGAGAACCCGCAGTCGGACACGATGGTGCGGGAGCTCTTCGGCCCGGTCCTCACCGTCTATGTCTACGACGACGCTGAGTGGGACAAGACTCTCGACGTGATCGACGAGACGAGCCCGTATGCACTGACCGGTGCGGTGTTCGCCAACGACCGCGCCGCCGTCCAGCAGGCCACCAACCGGCTCCGCAACGCGGCCGGCAACTTCTACATCAACGACAAGCCGACCGGGGCGGTCGTGGGCCAGCAGCCGTTCGGCGGCTCCCGGGCCTCGGGCACGAACGACAAGGCGGGTTCGATCTACAACCTGCTCCGCTGGACGACGCCCCGGACGATCAAAGAAACCTTCTCGCCCCCGACCGACTGGCGTTACCCCCACATGGGCTAGACCCGTGACTTTTCGAGTCTCGGAAGCATGGCTACCAGATCCTGAAGAACCTTATCTGGGAGTAACAACCCGGCAGCAAGCTGCCTCACCGACGTGCGAGCGTCGGGTCTAGGCGAACCAGTCCCTGATGTAGAAGATGCCGAAGTAGACGATGAATGCGGCGGCCGCGACATACATCATGCCGGCGACCTCGTTCGACTTGCCTCGGGAAACCTTCAGGAACACGTAGGTGACGAACCCTGCGCCGATGCCGTTCGTGATCGAGTAGGTGAACGGCATGATGACCATCGTCAGGAAGGCCGGGAGAGCCACCTCGATGTCATCCCACGGGATGCTCCTGATTCCGCTCGACATCATGAGGAAACCGACGAGCACGAGAGCAGGTGCCGCCGCGTGCACCGGAATGATCACTGCCAGCGGTGAGAAGAAGATCGCCAGCAGGAACAGTCCTCCGGTGACCACGGACGTGAGCCCCGTACGACCGCCGTCGGCGATGCCCGAGGCGGACTCGATGTACGTCGTGTTCGACGACGACGAGAACGCGCCACCTATGCCGGCAGCAACCGAGTCGACCAAGAGGGTCTTGTCGATGTCCGGCAGACGACCGTCGGCATCGAGCAGGTTCGCTTCCTTGCCCAATCCAACAACGGTGCCCATCGTGTCGAAGAAGTCGGCGATCATCAGCGTGAATACCGCCAGGGCGGCCGAGATGATCCCCATCTCTCCCCAGAAGCCGAATAACGAGAAGTTCCCGAGCAGGCTGAAGGAATCCCCATCCGGCATGTCCACCGGCGACTGCCAGTTCGCGTACGGGCCGAACCCGACGCCATCGAGGAACGCCTCGTTCACGATGACCGCGAGAACCGTAGCCACGAAGATCCCTATCAGCAGCGATCCTCTAACCTTCCTCGCGTACAGGAACGAGATCAGAAGCAAGCCGACGATGAAGACCGCGATCGGCCACCCTTGAAGCGCGCCGTCCGTGCCCATCTGGACCAGAGGGATTCCCGCCGTTACGAACCCGGCATCCACGAATCCGATGATCGCGATGAACAACCCGATGCCTACGGCGATCGCGTGCTTGATGGCCAACGGAACCGCATCCATCACCGCTTGTCTGAACTTCGTGAGCACGAGGATCGTGATGATGATGCCCTCGGTGACCACGACCCCCATGGCCTCCGGCCACGTGAGCAGGTTGCCGGCTACCAGTTGGAAGGTCACGACCCCGTTCAACCCCAGACCGGCGGCGATGGCGAAGGGGTAGTTCGCGTACGACCCCATCAAGAGCGTCATAACCCCCGCCGCCAGGGCCGTTACCGTCAGTACCTGGGCCGGGTCGAGCACGAGCCCGTTCCTGTCCGGAACCGACGACAGGATCGCCGGGTTCAAGAACAAGATGTAGGCCATCGTCATGAACGTCGTGGCCCCTGCGATCACCTCGGTCCGTACCGTTGATCCCCGTTCCGAGATCTTGAAGTACCCATCCAGCCCGCTACCGCGCGATTGGACAGACTGTGCCAAGCGGCACACCCCCTTCATTCAAAGGTCGCCCAGCCCCGGTTCGGGCGCCTTGTCCCCGAGTATGTCGGAGCCCTTCTCCTCAGCTCCATCAAGAGTCATATCAAGTCAAACCCCTCGATGGAAGCATCCTGAAGTCCTGACTCCGGCGTCTATCCTCAGCCCATGCCGACCGTTACGTTGATCCCCGGAGATGGGATCGGTCCCGAGGTCTCGGGAGCGACCCGGAAAGTCGTCGACGCGCTCGGGTGCGGGATCGACTGGGAGGTCCACGATGCCGGCATCCCGGCGATCGAAACCCATGCCGATCCCCTGCCCCCACACGTCCTGGACTCGATCCGGCGGAACAAGGTGGCCCTGAAGGGGCCGGTGACGACCCCGGTCGGAAGCGGGTTCCGGTCCATCAACGTCGCGCTGAGACAGGAGCTCGACCTCTTCGCGAGCGTCAGACCCTGTCGACTCTACCCCGGCGTCCAGTCTCACTTCGAGGCGGTCGACATCGTTGTCGTGCGCGAGAACACCGAGGATCTCTACGAAGGCATCGAGTTCGAGCAGGGCTCGGATCGGCTCGAAAAGCTCCGGAGCTACCTCAAGGACGGGCACAACTTCGTGATCGCCCCCGATGCCGGGGTATCGGTCAAACCGATCTCGATCTCGGCCACCACCTCGATCGTGGAGTTCGCTTTCGAGTACGCCAAGCGTTACCACCGCCGGAAGGTAACCCTCGGTCACAAGGCCAACATCATGCGGTTCTCGGATGGGCTCTGGCTCGAGACGGGCGAAAAGCTAGCGGAGCAATATCGCGAGGTCGGCTTCGAGGCCCTCCAGGTCGACGAGCTTGCGATGTGGCTCGCGTGGACACCCAACGAGATGGACGTGCTCGTGCTGCCGAACCTCTACGGCGACATCATCTCGGACCTCTGCGCCGGCCTCGTAGGCGGTCTGGGCCTGGCCCCCGGCATGAACCTCGGGAAGGAATACGCGGTGTTCGAGCCAACGCATGGATCCGCTCCCGATATCGCCGGTAAGGGGCTCGCCAACCCGATCGCGATGATCCTCTCGTCGGTCTTCATGCTCCGGCACCTCGGCTTCGACGACGAGGGTCACCAGCTCGAGAAAGCCGTTGCGGCCGTGCTCGCCGAGGGCAAGGTCCGCCCTCCGGATATGCACCCGCACGGCGACCCCGCCACGACCGATCAGGTGGCCGGCGCGATCATCGAGTTCCTGTGAGCGATCTTCGCCGGATAGCAAAGTTCCTGAACGGCCTGTCCGAACGAGCGGCGACCGATCTGGTGCCCTTCGACGGGGGCGTCGCGTTCCTCAATTCAAACTTCCCGATCATCTGGGACCTCAACTACCTCACCGTGCGGTCGCCGGGCGGGATGACGCTCGACGCTCTCGTGGCCGCGGCCGAAGAGATCCTCGGCGGCGCGGGCTTGAAGCACCGGAAGGCCGAGGTGATGTACTCGTCCGAGGGACCGGTCCTGGCAGAGGGCTTCAAAGCGCTCGAGGGCTGGACCGTCGACACCCTCATCACGATGAAGCTAACGGGCGTTCCGAACCGAGCGCCCGTCCCGGGGATCGCCGAGGAGGTCACCTTCGAGGAACTGCGGACGTTCCGAGAGGAGATCGTCCGGCGCGGCCCCTATGCCAAGAACGAAGACGACGTGCGCCAGCTGGTCGACAAGAACGCTGTGTGGCACGAGACGAGCGGTGGCCGGCACTTCGCCGCCCGCATCGACGGCCGGATCGTTTCGGGATGCGATCTCTACGTCATGGATGACGTCGGTCAGATCGAGGAGGTCGACACCTTCGAAGAGGCCCGGAACAAGGGCCTCGCCCGCGCCGTCGTCGGAGCCTCTACCCCCCCCGCGGCAGAGGCCGGGTGCGACCAGATATTACTCAACGCCGACGACGACGACTGGCC
>JBKJZQ010000207.1:0-11280 GCA_046715095.1 Actinomycetota bacterium
ATCGATGGACCAAGGACGTAGGTGCAGTTCAGGGTGCCCATCATCACTACGCGGACGATCGAGTCCCAGTCGCGCGGGTCGCTCTCGAAGAAGAACCCGGGGATGTCGAACCCTGCGTTGTTCACGAGCACATCGACCCCGTCGCGTTTGGCGACGACCTGCTCGGTCGCTACACGAACGGAATCGATGTCCCCGACGTCACAGTGGACCCATTCGGCCGATCCACCCGCGGCAACGATCTCTTCGACCACCGCGGCGGAGGCGTCGTCCGTGATGTCGGCAACCACGACGTGAAGTCCGTCGGACGCGAGACGTCCTGCTATCGAGCGGCCCAGCCCCGAGGCAGCGCCGGTAACGAAGGCCACCCTCTGATCCATGCACGGAACCCTAGCGGAGGATGGCTATGGCGAAGTGTGCTGGTGGGACCGGGCCCTCATCGACCGGAACGTGGCCGCCGCCTTCCTCATCGACGGCGGAAGGGGAACGCCTTTACGCACGAGTGCATCGGCCAGTCCACCCGTCGATGCACCGTCGGCCACGATCTGTTGCCACGCGAACGAGGTGGATGCCGCCGCAGGCGAGGGCGCGGAGGTGGCTCCGAACGATCCCGGAGATTCCCCCGCATCCTGGCCTCGCAGCAACACGAGGGCCGAGGACACCGCACGTTCGCTCCCGTCCGAAGGGCGGTTCTTGATCTTCCCCTTGACCACCATGGTCGTTGAGCCGCCACCGTCGAGGTTGAGGGCCCATCTCGCACCGAGGTTTTTGAACAACCGGGCGAACCGCTCGAGCGTCATCCCGATGCTGTAACCCGGTTGTCTCCCGTCGACGGTCACGAAGAGAACCCGTCCATCCGCCGTTGAGCCAACGCCGGTACGCGGGTGACGGACGAAGAACGAGCCCGTCCCGGAGACGTTCTCGTCGATGATCTGGCCGTCCTCGATCATGGTGGGGTTGCCCCCGATCGTGTCGAGCACGCCCGCCCACCCGAGCGTCCAGCCCAGGGACACGACCTCGCCGGGAATGAGCGAAGTGATCTCCGTGACCCTCTTCCCTTCGGCCGGCGTCGAAACGACCACACCACCTTTGAGCCATAACCTCTTGGGCCCGCACAGAACCTGATCGACCTCGAAGTCGGCCTCGACCCCATGGTCCCCCCGCGGCGTGGCCGCCGTGGCTTGCATCAAACGGGCGGAGCAGGCGACTTCGGGAGGCATCTCCTCACCTCCTCCCGCGCTGGTGAAGAGAGCCAGTTCGCTCGCGGTCGGGGCGCCGGCGTTGACCCGTTCGATGGCAAGCTCGAGATCGCTGCCGGGTTCGTACATCCAGGCCCGGGTTTGGGGGTGACCGATGTACGCCTGGGACTCTGAGCGGTCGACCGAGAAGTTCCGCCCCCACATCAACGGCGTCTGGCTCAGGCCACCATCCACCGCGAACGTGTGTGTCGGGCGTCCCGAGGACTGCGCGTAATCGCCGTTTATCGCCACCAGGGCATCCGACCGTCGCGCCATGTCCGACGTGCGCTCCAGACCGGGAAGCGTGTCGTTGGCAAGGACGGTGTCGAGCGTCGAAGCCTTGGCGAGCTTGATCGACACGATATGGATCCGGTAGGGCCCCTTGATGTCCTTTATCTGGGTGTACGTGACCCCGGGGGCAAGCCTGTGCGTGCGGGTCCAGCTCGTGGGTTTCTTCTTCCTGGCCAGCGTGGGAGTGCTTCCCGCGAGGGCCCCAACGAACAGCACGGCGATCAACCCGACGATCAAGACGATCGTCGTGGGTTTCCTGGAGCGCGTCTCTTTCCTGGAACACCTTGGGTGACAAGTCCGATTTATCATGAAGCTGCAACCTACAACGGGACCGCTCTAGCGCAAGGCCCTATTTCTGCGATTCGTCGAGACGAATCGCTTCTGAGCCCCCGCAAGCCCATGGGCTGGCGAGCACTCTATTTTGAGTAGTCGAAGAACCCGCGGCCCGTCTTGCGTCCCAGATACCCCGCCCTGACCATGTGCTCGAGCAGGGGGGCCGGGGCATAGCGGCGCTCCCTGAACTCCTCGTGCAACGACGAGAGGATCGCGTGCGTGACGTCGAGCCCGACGATGTCCATCAGCTCGAAGGGACCCATGGGGTGGGCACAGCCGAGCTTCATGGCCGTATCGATGTTCTCGGGCGTGCCGTAGCCCTCCTCGTGCATGCGCACCGCGTCGTTCAGATATGGGAACAGCAGGAAGTTGACGATGAAGCCCGCCCGGTCGCGGCACCGAACCGGACGCTTACCGACCTGGTTCACCCACGCGGTGGCGCGCTCCTCGACGTCACCCGAGGTCGCGACCGTGCGCACGACCTCGACCAGCTTCATGACGGGGGCCGGGTTGAAGAAGTGGAGACCGATGACCTTGTCGGGTCGATCCGTCGCGGCAGCAAGGTCCACGACGGACAACGACGAGGTCGTCGTCGCAAGGATGGCATCGGGCTTTACTGCCGCATCGAGCTCGCGGAAGACGCCCTCCTTGATCGCCAGGTCTTCGGCCACCGCCTCGACCACCAGATCGCATTCGGCCAGATCGGAGAACTCGAGTGTGGTCGTCACAAGACCGAGCACGTCGTCGGCGTTCGACCGTTCGAGTTTGCCCTTGGACACCATGCGGTCGAGGCTCTTGGTGATCGCAGCTTTCGCTTTCCTGATAGACGCTTCGCTGCGACCGTGCAGGATGACCTCGTTCCCGGCCTTGGCTGCGACCTCGGCGATACCCGATGCCATCAAGCCGGTACCCACCACGCCGATCGCGGTGATGTCCGAGGGACCGTCCCCCTGCGCGACCGTCTCCACGCCGTCGACCACGTTGGGAGACTCGGGCTTCTCGTAGCGGTAGAACCCACGCCCCGTCTTCCGGCCCAGGTAGCCGGCGACGACGTACTGCTTCAAGAGAGGTGACGGAGCGTCCTGGTCGTCACGGAACTGACGCCAGAGCGCCTCGCAGATCTCGTAACCGGAATCGAGCCCGATCAGATCCAGTAGCCCGAGGGGACCCATCGGGTGGCCGCATCCGAGTTGCATCGAGGCATCGATGTCTTCTCTCGTAGCGAAACCTCCGTCGAGCATCCTCGTCGCGGAGTTGAGATACGGGAACAGCAGGAGGTTCGCGATGAACCCGGCGCGATCCCGGCACGGCACCGCCGACTTCCCGAGCGCGGTGGCGAACCGCTCCGCGGACTCGAGTACGTCGGGGTCGGTTGCGACCGTATGCACCAACTCGACGAGCTTCATCACGGTTGCCGGGTTGAAGAAGTGGAACCCGAGCACGCGCGCCGGTCGCGACGTCGCGACAGCCATGTCGATGACGGGCAGCGAAGATGTGTTGGTGGCGAATATCGCATCCGGCTTCGCCACCAGATCGAGGTCGGCGAACACCTTCTTCTTGAGATCGAGATGTTCCGGGACGGCCTCGAAGATCAGGTCGCAGCCGGCCAGGCCCTCGTTGGTCTTCGTCGAGGAGATCCGAGCCAGCGCCCCGTCCGCTTCCGCCCGCTCGAGCTTCCCGCGTTCGACCGCTCGCTCCACGCTGCGGGTGATGCGCTCGTGACCGTGCCGCACCTGTTCTTCGTCGGCTTCCATGAAGACCACCTCGAAGCCGCCTCGGGCGCATATTTCGCAGATGCCGGACCCCATGGTCCCGCACCCGATGACTCCGATCTTCTTGATCTCGATGCTCACGGGTCCCTCCGAGGGCGCTTTTTAAAGATTGACCAACCTAACCACAACCCGGGCAGGCAAGAATTAGCATGACGTCTATGTTAGAACCCCGCCGGGAACGCGACGAACCGTGGATCTTCAGGACCTACGCGGGCTACGCGACGCCCGAGCAGACCAACGCGCGCTTCAAGTCGAACCTCGGTAAAGGGCAGACCGGCCTCTCGGTCGCCTTCGACCTTCCCACGCAGACCGGTTACGACTCGGACCATCTGATGGCCAGGGGCGAGGTCGGCAAGGTTGGGGTTCCGATCGGTCACATCGGCGACATGCGGGCTGTCTTCGACGGGATCCCCGTCGCCGACATGAACACCTCGATGACGATCAACGCGACCGCGATGTGGCTCTTAGCCCTCTACGCCGCGGTCGCCGAAGAGCAGGGCGCCGAACGCAAGGCGCTGGCGGGAACGACCCAGAACGACATCCTCAAGGAATACCTCTCGCGCGGGACCTACATCTTCCCGCCGGAACCCTCGATCCGGCTCACCACCGACCTGATCACGTGGACGCTTCACGAAACGCCGAGATGGAACCCGATCAACGTGTGCTCCTACCACCTGCAAGAAGCGGGTGCCGGGCCCGTGCTCGAGGTCGCCTATGCGCTCGCCAACGCGATAACCGTGCTCGACGCGGTCAAGGCAACCGGAAGGGTGCCGGACGACGACTTCCCCAGGCTTGTGGGGCGGATCTCGTTCTTCTGCAACGCCGGGATCCGCTACATCGAAGAGACCGCGAAGATGCGCGCGTTCAACCAGCTGTGGGACCACGTGACCAAGGAGCGCTACGGGGTCGACGACCCCAAGTTCCGCAGGTTCCGGTACGGCGTCCAGGTCAATTCGCTCGGCCTCACCTTGCTCCAGCCGGAGAACAACGTCTACCGGATCTTCCTCGAGATGCTCGCCGTCACCCAGTCCAAAGACGCGCGCGCCCGGGCGGTGCAGTTGCCGGCGTGGAACGAGGCCCTGGGCCTGCCGAGGGCGTGGGACCAGCAGTGGTCACTTCGAGCGCAGCAGATCCTCGCCCTCGAATCCGACCTTCTCGAGTACGGAGACATCTTCGAAGGGTCGAAGGTCGTCGAGGGGCTCACTACGGAGATCGCGGACGCGGCGCGGGACGAGCTCTCCAAGGTCCTCGACGCCGGGGGCTCGGTCGACGCGCTCTCGTACATGAAGGAGCAGCTGGTCGCATCGCACGCCGGCCGGCGCCGGGCGATCGAATCCGGAGCCTCGGTGGTCGTCGGGCTCAATCGCTACACCGAAGCCGAGCCATCTCCCCTCGTCGCGGGGATGGACGAGCTCGCGTACGAGAAGGTCGATCCGAGGTACGAGGCCGCCCAGATCGAGAGCCTCGAACGCTGGCGCGCCGAACGGGACGAAAGCGCGGCCGGCGCCGCCCTCGAAGAGCTCAAGCGAACAGCCGGTACCGAGGAGAACCTGATGGAGGCCTCGATCGCGGCGGTGAGGGCAGGCGTCACGACCGGTGAATGGGCCGACGCGCTCCGGGAGACGTTCGGTGAGTACCGGGCCCCCACCGGCGTAGGCGCCGGCGCCGCTCACGGCGAAGGCCTGGATGGGATCCGGCGGCGGGTGAAGGCCGCACAGACGGCGCTCGGGGTGGGGAAGCTCCGCATGCTGGTGGCAAAGCCCGGACTCGACGGTCACTCGAACGCAGCCGAGCAGGTCTCGGTCAGAGCGAGAGACGCCGGCTTCGAGGTCATCTACCAGGGCATCCGCCTGACGCCCGAACAGATAGCGCGAGCGGCGGCCGAGGAAGACGTCCACGTGATCGGCCTCTCGATCCTCTCTGGAGCCCACGGATGGCTGGTCCCCGACGTGCTCGATCGCCTCCGCGCCGAGGGCGTCGATGTGGCCGAGGTTCCGGTGGTGGTCGGCGGCGTGATCCCCGACGAGGACGCCGCCAAGCTCCTCGAGCTCGGGGTCGCCAAGGTCTACACGCCTAAGGATTACGACCTCACCGAGATGATCGGCGAGATCGCCGACCTGGTGGCCGCCCGCAGTTTTCGTCGCCCACGCCGATAGACTCGCCCTTCAAAAGGCCGGGGACGGGGACTTAGAAGACGTGAACCCAGAGTTGCGAGTGCAGGGCCAGGGCTGGGACGCGGGGTGGCAGAGTTCGTTCGAGGTTGCCGGTGCTCTCGCCGCCTTCGAGATGATGGCAGTGACGCAGCCACTCTTCGACCTGCTCGGCCGGAACCCCGAATTCTTCGTCGCGCGCAACTCCCCCATCCTCGACATCATCATGTTCGCGGTCGTGACGGCGGTTGGGATACCGCTCATCCTGTGGGCAATGGTGATGGGCCTGTCGCAGCTCAGCCGCAGGGCGGGTACGGCCTCGTACCTCGTCATCACGGGCCTCTTGGGAGGGTTCATCTTCCTTCGGATCATGAAACAAGGCCCCCTCCCGGATGCGCTCGTCCTGATCCTGGCCGCGCTCGCAGGGGGTGCCCTCGCGTGGGCGGTGAAAGTGAGCGACTCGTTCCGCTCCGTGCTACGGCTGGGGGTTCTTCTCCCGCTGCTGATCGGGGGATGGTTTCTCCTCGCAACGCCGGTGGCGAAGCTCGTCTTCCCGGCCGACGTAGAGCTCGGCCGGCCGGGACGAGTAGACCGACCCGCGAACGTCGTACTGCTGGTCCTCGACGAGCTGCCTCTGCCGACCATCCTCAACAAGGACGGAGGGATCGATCGCGTCGCCTTTCCTAACTTCGCCAGGATCGCTCGGAGCGCCACCTGGTACCGGAACGCAACAACCATCAGCAAAAGCACGACCCGGGCGGCACCTGCGATCCTCTCGGGCCAATACCCGGGAGAGAACGCGTTGCCGACCGCGGCGGACTATCCCCACAACATCTTCACTCTGCTCGGCTCGGGCTACCGGATGGAAGCCGAAGAACTCGTAACGAGACTCTGTCCCCAACAGGTATGCGGCGAGACGATCCCTCCGATCGGCACGCGCATGGGTTCGCTCGGAGCCGACGTGAGCCTGATCGCCGCGCACACGCTGCTCCCCGAGATACTGACGCAAGGCCTCCCTCCAGTCGACGAGACCTGGGGGGACTTCGCGGGGCAAGGAACTCCGACACCCGGCGAGCCACCGGGTGTCGGGACCCTCATCGGCCGGGGCGACCCTGCGAGCGAGTTCGAAACCTTCATCGACGGGATCCGGTCCCATGAAGAGCCCACCCTCTACTTCAAACACGTGCTTCTCCCCCATGTCCCGTGGCGCTACCTCCCCAACGGGCAGCAATACGCACAAGGTTCGTCGATACCGGGGGAGCTGCCACTCCCGGGGGGTGGCGAGAGGTGGATCGACGATGACTGGCTCGTGGCACAGGCCCATCAAAGACACATCCTGCAGACGATGCTGGTGGACCGCCTCCTCGGGCGGCTCCTCGATCGCCTCCGTGAAGAGAAGATCTACCGCGACTCCGTGATCGTGGTGGTCGCCGATCATGGAACTTCGTTCGTGCCGGGCGACGAACGCCGCGTGATCACCCCCGACTCCATCGGGTCGGTCGTGCCGGTCCCTCTGTTCGTGAAGGCCCCCGGTCAGATGCGCGGCGCGGTCGTGGACGCGCCCGTACAAACCATCGACATCCTTCCGACCATCGCAGCACTGATCGGGGCGCAAGGGCTGTGGGACGACATCGACGGTGAGGCGCTGAGTGAAGGAGTCACCGGAACCACCAACAGGACGTGGGGTTACAGCGACGCGGGATACGAGAAGAACGCCGACGTCCGGCGCAAGCTCCGCCTCTTCGGGACGACATCGGGCGGCCTCGACCCGTACCTACTCGCCCCGGCAGGCACCCGGAGCTTGCTCGGGTCGGATGCACCCGCCTCGCCCCGGGTGGGCGATGCGACCTTTACCCTCGAGGAAGCCGAGGCGTACGACGCGGTCGACTTGAGGGGCCCTTATCTGCCCGCGGTACTCCGCGGCGGCATCTCGGCCCCGGGCGACCACGAAGGGATGCTGCTCGCGGTGACGCTGAACGGCACCGTAGCGGCGGTGACGAGAGGCTTCGAGCGGTCCGGAGACGCCTGGCGTTTCACCGCGATGCTTCCGGTCCGGCTCTTCAAGCAAGGGCGCAATGAGATCGGCATCTATCTCCTCGAGGACGGGCCACAGGGCCCCTTGTTGGTATCCGCTCAACCAGAGTAGAGTCTCGGCACGCCCGGGAACCATTCCGGCCCACCGGTAAGCCAACAGAAGTGGCCGCGGACGGGCGGCACCGTAAAGGGGGAGTTTTTTGAAGCGCCTTATCCCGAACGCGATCCTGAATGCGCTGTGGGTCGTGTACCTCGCCGCTTGCCTCTCGCTGCTTTTCGTCGCCCCGGCAAACGCGTATATCGACCCCGGGTCCGGGAGCATCATCTTCCAGGCCGTCGTCGGAGGCGCCTTGGCTGCGGGCGTCGGGATAAAGGTCTTCTGGCACCGGATCGCTTCCTTCTTCCGCCGCAAGCGGTAGCTCCTGCGTGCCTGATCCGATAGTCGGGCGCCTGGGCTCGTCGTTCCGCGATCCCTGCGGCTTCGTCTTCTTAGACCAAGGCGTCCTCAAGCGCCAGATCAACGAGGCCTACCGGGACGACTACGAGGCCCTCACCGGCTCCGGGCTTGGAGACGTGCTCGTGGCCGAAGGCCTGCTCATCCCGCACGAGGAGCTCGGTGACGAAGAGGCGCGGCGGCGCGGCGCCTACAAGGTCATTCGCCCCGAGCCGGTGGATTTCATCTCGTATCCCTACGAGTGGTGCTTCGGGCAGCTCAAGGACGCGGCGCTTGCCACCCTCCGGATCCAGTCCCTCGCGCTGGACCATGGCATGAGCCTCAAGGATGCCAGCGCCTTCAATATCCAGTTCCGGCGGGGCCGCCCCGTCCTGATCGACACCCTCTCGTTCGAGCGGCTGGAGGAAGGGCATCCGTGGGTCGCCTACGGCCAGTTCTGCAGGCACTTCCTCGCGCCGCTCGCGCTGATGAGTACCCGCGACGTACGCCTCGGTCAGATGAGCCGTGTCTTCCTCGATGGGATTCCACTCGACCTCGCCTCGGAGTTGCTCCCCGCCAAATCACGCCTCAAGCTCGGGCTCCAGATTCACATCCACTCGCATGCGAAGAGCCAGCTCAAACATGCCGGCAAGGGTGTCAGCCGTGACGAGGTGAAGGGGCGCTTCCCGATGAAGGCGTTCCGGGGACTCGTGGACAACCTGCGCGCCGTCATCGAATCCATCGAATGGGAACCCGCCGGGACCGAGTGGGTCGACTACTACGCGGAAGCGACTCATTACTCCGAAGCCGCGCTCGAAGCTAAGCAACGACTCGTCGATCAGTTCGTCCGCGCCGTGAATCCCGGCACCGTATGGGATCTTGGAGCCAACACAGGCATGTTCTCGCTCATCGCGGCGCGCCACTCTCGCCATACCGTGGCGTTCGACATCGATCCCGCCGCGGTCGAGTTGCACTACCGGGAGATCAAGAGAAGGGACGAGCGCACCAACATCCTCCCCCTCGTCCTCGATCTCACGAATCCCAGCCCGGCACTCGGGTGGGCCAACCGGGAACGAGACTCCCTCGCCGGCCGTAGCCCCGTGGACCTCGTCCTCGCGCTGGCGCTCATCCATCACCTCGCAATCGGCAACAACGTCCCCTTCGAGCGTGTCGCCTACGAGCTCTCTCGCCTAGCACGCTCCCTAGTGATCGAATTCGTACCCAAGGATGACCCGAAGGTTCGCTTCATGCTGGCGTCCCGAGAAGACATCTTCGACCGCTACTCCCAGGACGATTTCGAGCGAGCCTTCGAAGCCCGGTTCCGGATCACGTCCAAGGACCCGGTAGGTGACTCAGGGCGAACGCTCTACCTCATGGATGCATCTCGGTGACCCAAGTAGTCTCCGTCGGGTGACCTTCAAGCTCGGGGTCGGCCTGTTCACCGGTCAGATCCCCCCGTCCTCATCCCGGACGTTTCATCAGGAATACCAGGACGCCCTCGCCCTCGTCCGGCTGACCGAAGCCGAGGGTCTCGACTCCGCGTGGGTGTCCGAGCACCACTTCTCGGGCGACGGGTACCTCCCGTCGTTGCTGCCGATGCTGGCCGCGTTCGCCGCGGTGACCGAGAGGATCGAGCTCGGGACCGGGGTCGTCCTGGCCCCCTTCCACGACCCGATCCGTCTTGCCGAGGACTTCGCGGTCGTCGATCAACTGGCCAAGGGACGGGTCATCGCGGGCCTCGCTCTGGGGTGGCGCGATGAGGAGTTCAGGCAGTTCAACATCGACCCTCGCACCCGGGTCGGCCGTACGGTTGAGATCGCCCGGATCCTCAAGCTCGCGTGGACCGAGGAACGGTTCGACTTCGACGGGAAGTACTTCCACTTCGACGGCGTGTCGGTGACCCCGAAGCCCTACCGCGTCCCTCCCCTCCTGATCGGCGGCTTCGTCGACAAGGCCATCGAGCGCGCCGGGCGCATCGGCGACGGGTACATCTCGTCCCGAGCAGAACCGGAACGGGTCGCGGCGGCGTTCGAGCTCGCCTCCAAGGCTCGAGCCGCAAGCGGTCGCGACGGCGCACCGCTCGTTGCGCTGCTCCAGAACACCTTCGTAACCGAGAACCCGGATCGTGACTGGCCCATGGTGCTGGGCGGCGCCTCACACCAACTCGGTGTGTACGCGGGCTGGCGCGCCGGGACCGACGTCCCCGGAAGGGCCCTCGAGATCGTTCCGCCGTCCGAAGAAGACATCCGCAGGACGACCGCGTACGGGACCCCCGGGCAAGTCGTCGACCATCTGGCGGGAGTCGCTCGGGTCCTCGGCTCGTACCCCGAGTCACACCTGGTGGTCAGGCTGCACTACCCGGGCATGGACGCAGAACCCGCGGCTCGTTCGATCGAGCTGTTCGCACGAGAGGTGGCGCCGCGGCTCAGAGAGATCGCGGCCGGAGCCGGATGAGCGAGGCACCGGAGCAGCAGTTCGTACCGGCCGGTCTCGTGGGGGCCGGAGCCGTCCTCGTGGCCCTGGGCGGAGCCTTCCTGTGGCTCCTTCTCCTCGCCGGACCGTGGCGACTCGCTTCCGGCTTGCTCGAAACGGCCGATCGCGTGCAGCACGCGGAGGACAAGCTGTCGGCCGGGCAACTCGACAAGGCCCGCGCCGATACGGCGTTCGCGATCGCGGCTTCGGAGCGCGCCCGCGCCGGGCTCGACGGGCGCAGCCCGCTGCTCGACCTCGCCGAACTGATCCCGGTGGCGGACGACGCTCTCGGGGAGATCGACCACTTCGTCAACGCGACCGAGTTCTCGAGCGAAGCCGCATTCGAAACCGTGGGGGTCGCGGACGACGCGATCGGCGGCAACCTGATCTCGCCGGATCCCGACGACCGGGAGGGTGGGTCGATCATCGACATCGCGCAGATCGAGGACCTCGCGGGGCGCGTCCACGGCGTGAGGATCGGGCTTCAGAACAGCGCCGCGGAGCTGGAACAGGTCGACCTCCAGAACCTCCCGAGCCGGATCAGACCCAAGATCGAGGAT
>JBKJZQ010000208.1:0-3403 GCA_046715095.1 Actinomycetota bacterium
GCATCTTCATGCTCCTCTGGTTACGGCATCGGTCCGATGTCTATCGTTATGAGCTCGCCCTTCTTGCCGCAGAGCTCTACGCCTTCCTGGAAGCTGACCTCACCGCTAGCGTCCTTGTAGATCCCAGTTCCTCCGGTGACAGCGAAGAGCGGGTCGGGTCCTCCAAACTCGGAGAATTTCGCTGCGCCGGAAGCCGTGATCTTTCCGCCGTCGAGCGTGACCGTGAAGTCGCCCATGAAGATCGCGTTCTCTTGGCCTACGAGCTTGACGATCTGGATTCGGCCGACCACTTGCCCGGCCTTCTCGCATGTATCGGGGTCAAGCTGCTTCTCGATGAAGAGACTCACATCGCCGGGGCTGAAGCCCTTCTTTCCTTGGTCGATCTGTCGTTCGTACTCGGTGGCCCGAGGATCGAACAGGGTGATGGTCTGCCTCTCTGGCGGCAGCTGAGACCCGACCGGTCCCACCGTTCCCAACAACACCACCGCCGAAGTCGCTACAACCGCCGCCATCAAGCTTGCCAATCTGCGCATCCACTTTCCCCTCTCTATGGGTCTACGTCTCGGCTCAATCTGTCATAGGGAAGGGCGAAGCGCCAGCGGAGAGGGCACTGGGGGTTCTAACCTTGTGCGTCACCTCTCTGACCCTCCTTGCCCGACGTCTACTAAACGAGGGGCAGGTTCGGGTCTGGGGAGGCGTTCAGGCTGCTTGTCTTGCCCCGGCGGAGCATCTCGGTGGCGCAGGCGGCGATCATCGCGGCGTTGTCGGTGCAGAGCTCCAGCGGAGGAACATGCAGGCTGAACCCGTCCTTCTGGCAGGCTTCGGCCAGGCCCTGCCTCAGTCCTGAGTTGGCCGCCACTCCTCCGCACAGGAAGACCCGTTGCACCCCGGCCGCCTTCGTCGCCGCGATCGTCTTGGCCACCTGGACGTCGACGACGGCCTGCTGGAACGAAGCCGCCACGTCCTCGACCGAAACGGACTCGCCGCGGGACTCAGCCTTGCGGACGTAGTTGATCACCGAGGTCTTGAGCCCCGAGTACGACACGTCGAAGCTGCCCTCGGCCAGCATCGCCCGCGGGAAATCGATAGCCGTGGGATCTCCGAGGAGCGACAGGCGGTCGATCTCCGGGCCCCCGGGGTAGTCGAGGCCGAGGAACCGGGCGACCTTGTCGAACGCTTCGCCGGCGGCATCATCGATCGTTCCGCCCATCACCTCGTAGTCGCCGTGGCCTTTGACGTGGACGAGCATCGTGTGACCGCCCGAGATGATCAACGCGACCGCGGGAAACTCGGCGGTCTGATCTGCAAGAAGGTTCGAATAGAGGTGGCCCTCGAGGTGGTTGACGCCGACGAAGGGCACTTGCAGAACCGCCGCGATCGACTTTGCCTCGGCGACGCCGACCAGGAGCGAACCGATCAGGCCCGGTCCGAGCGTCGCCGCGATCGCATCGACGTCCCAGAAGGTCAGGTCCGCGTCCCTGAGCGCCTCGCCGATCGCCGGGGTGAGGGCTTCGACGTGGGCGCGGGAGGCGATCTCGGGAACGATGCCTCCGTACTCCCCGTGGAGATCGACCTGGGAGACGATCACGTTCGAGAGGATCTCGCGCCCGCCCTTAACGACCGATGCGGAGGTCTCGTCACACGAGGTCTCGATCCCAAGGACGAGAGTGTCCTCGTCCCGATCCGCGATGCGTCGTTCGAGGACGACCGTCTCGGGCGTCGCCCACAGGGATCTAGGCACTCCTCGGCCCACCCCGCGGTTTGGGACCACCGGCGCGTATGCGGTCGAGCCGGTTGCGGTAATCCGAGGTGTTGATGCCCGCAGCGACCATCACGAACGCGTCCTCGTTGGTCTCGACGTAGTACCCCTTGCGGGTGCTGACGATCTCGAACCCGAACTTCTCATACAGCGATTGCGCGGCGTGGTTCGAGGTCCTGACTTCGAGCGACGCCTGCTCGGCACCGCGCGCGATCGCCTCGGTGATCATCCTGAGCAACAGCCTGGTTCCGATCTTCAGTCCCTGCACATCGGGGTCGACGGCGATGTTCGTGATGTGGACCTCGAGCCCCGTGAGCATCATCCCCGCGTAGCCGACAACCTCACCCTCGTGCCGGGCCACGACGTAAGAGCGGGTGTTCTTCTGGGCGAGCTCAGAGAAGAACAGCGACGCGCTCCACGGGCGCGGGTAGACCCGGCGCTCGATCGTGAGGACCTTGCGCACGTGCCAGCGCCGGAAACGCGTGATCTCGATCTCGGGCACGGTGCCGGGCTCGGGGGTGCGGGCGAGGGCCGTCATGCCGACCTGCTCCCCCGGATCCGTTCCCACTGGATGCGCTTGGCGGAATGCCTCAGGTAGAGCGGCTTGAGGTCGTAGAGCGAATCGAAGTCCTCGCGGAACATCCTCGGAACGGTGAGCTCGACGAGGGCCTGGGCATTGGGGAACGCGTGGCTCATGGTCCCGAGTTCGACGACCGAGCCGAGATCCTCGAACTCCTCCTTGTAGAGGAGCGCGCCGTTGCCGACGAGGAGAACTTCCTCGATCCGGGAACCGAGGCCGATCGCGAGCTGCTCGGGCTTCTCGATGCCGTAGGGGCTCATCCGCTGGATCCCTCCCGGAGAGCTGCGGTAGAACGCGGTGAAGACCTCGCCCCGACGGGCGTCGAGCGCCACGCAGATCGTCCTCGGCGAGTAGCGCACCTCGTAGGCGACGAGATCGAGGCTCGGCATCCCACAGATGGGGACCGACAACGCCTGCGCCAGGGCCTTCGCGGTGGCGACCCCGACCCTCATGCCGGTGAACAACCCCGGGCCGAGGCTCACCGCCACCCCGCCGAGGTTCCGGTAATCGAGACCAGCTTGGTCGAGGCAGAAACGGATGGCCGGGAGAAGGAACTCGTTGTAGCTCGCCCCGCGCGACACCATGGCGCTCGCGATCACACCTTGCTCGCTGCCTATGGCGACGCTCGCTTGCGGCGTCGAGGTCTCGATACCGAGAACCAGCATCAGTCCTCCAGACCGTCCGGGGGTTCTCCCCCGTAGTCGCGGGGAGACTGGGCCAGAGCGTACGCGAAGCGGGCGCCCTTGGAATCATCGGGAGAGGCCGCGTCGAGGAGCGTCTCGGCAGTAGAGCGCATCTGCTCGAGCTTGCTCGCCCACTCGAAGCCGTGCGGCTTGAAGTAGAGGACGCGCTCGTCATCGCTCTCGCCCTGGCGCATGTCGATCTCGAGGTGGCGCAACGGGAGCATCGGGGCGACCGCTTCACCCCATTCGACGACCATCACCGCGCCCGGATCGAGCAGCTCCTCGAAGCCGAGATCGATTACCTCCTGGAAGGAGTTGAGGCGGTAGACGTCGATGTGGAGGATCGGATAGCGCGCCTTGTACTCGTGAACGATCGTGAAC
>JBKJZQ010000209.1:0-5254 GCA_046715095.1 Actinomycetota bacterium
GATCCTTCGAGCCCCCTCACGGAATCGAACCGTGGACCTTCTCCTTACCATGGAGACGCTCTACCGTCTGAGCTAAGGGGGCGCTGCGAGAAAGAATAAACCGAGGCCGGCTCGACCCATTTCTCATGGAGATCGACCACCCCTCAGGTGGTCAGCGTCCACTCAAGATTCGTGCCTAACGGATCAACTCAATCTCGATGTCATCTTCGAACAGCTTCCACTCCGATTCTGCGGTTATTGCCGCGAGCCCAAACCTCTTTGCCGCTGCTAGGCATAGCCGATCCGCCAGAGAGAAATGCTGTGCGCGAGACCACAGTCGCGCAGCTTCTTCACCGTCCTCCTTCGTCACGTCAGCCACCTTGAGACCAAGCGCTTGGAGAAGGATCGCAACTTCGTTTGCATCGCGTCCGTGCTGCTGGGCCTTCTGCAGAACCTCGGACCAGTTAGCCGCTGTCACAATTCCGTCGGTCAGAAGATTGCGAACGACGTCTGCTCCCGGCTCTTCCTGCAACCATGCAAGAAGGGCTGACGCGTCCAGGACGGTCGTCAAGCGCGCTTGAGCTCGCGAGCGGCCTCCGCTTGGCGTTCTTTCCGCAGCTCAGCCGCCATGCTCACCGGAACGCCCTTGAATAGCGCGTGCAAACGGCGCTCGATCGCCTCCCGAGGAACCAGGACCACTGCCTCGTCGTCTATCAGGACCGCCAACCGTGTCCCGGTGTCGATCCCAAGTTGACGTCTGATCTCGGCAGGGATCACGACTCGCCCTTTAGGTCCCACCTCTACTGTTGTAGTGTCACTCATGGTAGCAGTGTGCCACAGAACGCGCCGAGCCGCAAGCCTCGATCTCGGCACCGAACCAACGGAAGAAACCCTCCTGGCCGAGCAGATGGGAAGGCTACGAGCCGTACCCACAATCTCAAAGTGGGGCGACGGCTGTCGCGTCAGATAATTGATAAGGCACGTGGAACATGGCGTCCGCCTGCTCGTCATGACGTTCGAGCCAAGCCAAAACGTCTTCTGGCCTTCCGGCCGCAACGAACACCTCCATCCCTCGTTGCGCAACCCACTGCCCGACGAAGGGTCGCAGTAGTTCCGCTTCGGTCCCGCCGTGGGGTCCTGCAGACACATGGGACAGGATACCGGACCTCGGAGGCGCGGCGGGTCGGCGTCGCTCCCCGGGTAGGGTTCGGGCCGGGAGCAGGCCGTTACCGGAGGGGCGAGGGATGAAGGTCAACCGAGCGTGGGAGCCGGCGTTCGCCGGGGGCGGCGCGACGTTCCAGAAGGTTCCGCTCGTGCTCGACCCCGACGCGCTGTCCGGTGCCGACGTCGTGATCATGGGCGCGCCGATGGACGAGTTCGTGACCTACCGTCCGGGCACTCGGTTCGGTCCCCGCGCGATCAGGCTGGCCAACGATGCCGGCGGCGACCCAAGGTTGCGGCACATCGACGCCGGCATCGATCCCTTCGAGGTCCTCGCGATCGTGGACCATGGGGACGCCGAGATCGTCCCCGGCGACCCCCTGGCCAGTCACCGCGCGATCACAGAGATGGTCGGGCGGATCCTCGATGCCGGGGCAGTACCGATCATCCTCGGCGGCGACCACTCGATCGCGCATCCCGACATCAAGACCGTCGCCGAGCGTTTCGAGTTCGGGGATCTCGCGGTCGTCCAGTTCGACACGCACGCCGATACCGGGACCGAGAACTGGGGCGTCGAACGCGCTCACGGCACGCCCTTCTACTACCTCGTCGAGGAGAACATCATCCCCGGCGACCGCCTCATCCAGGTGGGTCTGCGCGGCTACTGGCCGTTCCACGAAGAGTTCGAGTGGGCGCGCGCCAAGGGCATGAAGTGGCACCGCATGGAGGAGATCGACCGGCGTGGGATCAACGCGGTGATCGACGACGTGATGGACGAGATCTCGGACGCGCCGAACCTATTCCTGTCGGTCGACATCGACGTGCTCGATCCCGCGTACGCGCCGGGAACCGGAACGCCCGAGCCCGGCGGGATGACGACGCGCGAGCTTCTGCCCGCGATCAGGCGACTTGCGACCGAACGTGGGCTGGCCGGCATGGATCTCGTCGAGGTTTCACCGCCCTACGATCACGCCGAGATCACCGCGCTGGCAGGGAACAGGGTCGTGATGGAGGCCCTGGTGGGACTGGCGCTCAATCGAGCGGAGCAGGAGCCTCGGGGAGAGGATCCTCGCTGACGAGTTCGCCGAGGGCCACGAGCAAGCGTTCGTAGATCTCGTTCGCATCCTTAGGCGTCGCTCCGATACACAGCGCGCCGAGCTTCCCATGCTCCTGCAGCGCTCCCAGGAGATGTAGAAGGACCCCACGTCGTGCGTCTCGGCCGTAGGAGAGCCCTCGCTCCATCAGAGCTTCGATCAACTGAGCGGGGGAGAATACTTTGAAGCCTTCTGACTTCAGGTTGTCGGTTGCGACGTATGCGACCGGCACGCCGGCGACGGTCAACTCGCCGGCGCTCTCGTCGTAGGTCCCACCCGTCACGTACTTGGCCATCAGGAACGGGTGGGTGGTTCCGCCCATCCTGAGGTTGATCTCGCTGAGGAAGACTCGTTCGCCCTCGTCGGTCGGGACGACGATGAAATCGATGCCGAAGGAACCGATCACGCCTTCGGCCGCGAGCACGCGTCCGACCCGCTCGGCGAACCCCTGGATCGTGCGCCGGTACGCGGGGCGCGCCGGGAACCGGCAACCGAGGTAGACCTGCCCATCCGGGCCCCCGAGGATCTGGTCGTGCGTGGAAACCACCTCGACCGTGCCGCCGGGCGAGATGCGCAGCTGGACACTGGGAGACACCGGTTCTCCCGCGCCCCTGATGTGCTCCTCGACGATGGCTCCGTCCGCCTCGATCTTCGGCAGGTACGAGTCCCAGGTCTCCTCGTCGGCGCAGAACACCGTCGGGGTGCCGGTAAGCGGGCTCACAACATCGGCGAGCTCGATGATGGCGTTGCCCTGGCCCGAGAACCCGTGATTGAGCTTGATGACGGCGGACCTCGCGTCGGGCCGGCGCTCCTTTAATTCTGCGATCGCGGCTTCGAGGGCGGTCAGGGAGAAGAGATCCTCGGCACCGTCGAGAACGGGAACGCCGGCCCGCCTCGCCACCTGCCGCGATCCGGTCTTCGTTCCGAGGGCGACCAGATCGGGGGCCGGTCCGTAGAGCGCGATCCCGGTGCGCCCGGAGAACTCCTTCTCCGCCGCGGTCACGTTGAAGGGAAGGATCAGCGCGTCGTCGCCCGCCGCCAACGAGATCTCTTCGACGACCTCGGGCCGGTCGAGGAGCTTCTCGGTCAGACCCCTCGCCTCGGGATCCCCGAGCGACAGCAACGTAAGCCTCGCTCTGGCCCCGGTGGGATCCTTCAACCACGAGAGGTAGTAATCGATCACCGCGTCATCGACGGGCAGGGCGGTGAGATAGATCATCCTCAGCTCCGGCTCGTCGAGCAGCAGGAGGAGGCACAGGAGACGCTCCTCGTAGCGCGTGATCCCGGTGATCTTCCGGAGCTCCGCCGGAGCGAAGCTGATCGACGGCAGCACAACGACGGTGCCGCTCGTCATGTCGGCCACGCCACGCACGCCGAGCCGGCGCGCCAGGCCCGCCTGTAGTTCTTCGAAGCTCGTTGATTCCTGCACCCCCAAAGGGTAGTTGCCCCCGCCCGGCTGCCAGTCCCCTCGTGGAGCTGAACCCTCGGTCTGCACGGTCGACGTGGTCAGGCCCCCGAGCGCTCCCTCTCCACGAGCACCCGCCGGAGGATCTTGCCCGAGGCGGATTTGGGGATCTCGTCGACCTTTTCGATGAGCCGGATCTTCTTGTAGGGAGCGACCCGTTCCGCGACGTATGCCTGGATGTCTTCGAGCGCGACGTCGTCGCTGAGGACAACGAACGCCTTGGGGATCTCGCCCGCCTCCTCGTCCGGCACCGGGATCACCGCGGCGTCCGCCACCGCGGGGTGGCCGATCAGGACGGCCTCCAACTCCGCGGGAGCGACCTGGTAACCCTTGTACTTGATGAGCTCCTTGAGCCGGTCGACGAGGAAGAAGTAGCCGTCGTCGTCGACGTAGCCGAGGTCGCCGGAATGCAACCACCCGTCGTCGTCGACGGTTGCTCTCGTGGCCTCCTCATTGTTCAGGTACCCCTTCATCACCTGGGGGCCGCGGATCCAGACCTCGCCCGTCTCGCCTGCACCGAGATCCTTGCCTGAGACGGGATCGACCACCTTGCTCTCGGTATTGGGCAGCGGTAGCCCGATCGATCCCGGGCGGTTCCCCTCCGGCGTCTCGGGATTGATGTGCGTGACCGGGCTGGTTTCGGTCAGGCCGTAGCCCTGGATCACGATGCACCCGACGCGTTCGGCGCATTCCTTCGAGAGGTCGGCACCGAGTGGAGCGGCACCGGACATCACCATCTCGAGGCTCGAGAGGTCGTAGTCCGCAACCAGGGGGTGTTTGGCGAGGGCCAGCGCGATCGGCGGCACGATGAACGCGCGTGTGACCTTGTGGTCCTGGATCAGCTGGAGGAACTGCTGGAGGTCGAAGCGGGGCATGGTGACGATCGTCGCTCCGAGGTGGACAGCGATGTTCATGATCACGGTCATCCCGTAGATGTGGAAGAACGGAAGCACTCCGATGATCACATCCGACTCGCCAACCCCCTGCGGAACCTCTGCCTGCACCACGTTCGATACGAGGTTGTGGTGGGTGAGCATCACTCCCTTGGGGAATCCGGTGGTCCCCGACGAATACGGGAGCACCACGAGGTCCTCTTTCGGCGAGAAGTCGATGTCGGTGGGTTCCTCACCGGGGGCCAGCAGGCTCGCGAGGGGAGACGCTCCTTCGACCTCGCCGAAGACGAAGATCTCCTCGACCCCCGCCCTCTCTCCGGCGGCGCGGGCGGTCTCGAGGAACTGAGGGATCGTAAGGAGATAGCGGGCCCTCGAGTGTTTCAGCTGGAACGACAGCTCGTCTTCGGTATAGAGGGGGTTCATCGTCGTGACGATGCCTCCGGCCGCGGCGATTCCGTGGAACGCCATCGCATACTCCGGCACGTTGGGAGAGCTGATCGCGAACACGTCGCCCTTCGAGAACCCCCTCGCAGCGAGTCCTGCAGCGAGGGCTCTAACGCCGCCGACGAGCGCCGCGTAGGTCACCGTACGGCCCGTGGGCCCGTCGATCAGAGCCGGTTTATCTCCACGCTCGGCCGCGCCCGCCAGCACGAACTCCGGGA
>JBKJZQ010000210.1:0-5593 GCA_046715095.1 Actinomycetota bacterium
AGAAGGTCCTGGCGTACTCCACGATCAGCCAGCTCGGCTACATGATGGCCGCGCTCGGAGTGGGCGCATACACGGCCGGCATCTTCCATCTCTTCACGCACGCGGTGTTCAAAGCGCTGCTGTTCCTCGGCGCCGGCTCCCTGATCCACGCGGTGCACTCAAACAATATGAGCGATATGGGCGGACTCCGGAAGTACATGCCGCATACGTACAAGACGTTCATGCTCGGATCACTCGCGCTAGCCGGCATCTTTCCATTCGCAGGATTCTTTTCGAAGGACGAGATCCTCGGCTCCGCGCTCCGTCACGCGACCGGAGGCTCCGCCTCGGGTTGGATCGTTTTCATCGTAGGGATGCTGACCGCGTTCCTCACCGCGCTGTACGTGACTCGGATGGGCATCAAGACGTTCTTCGGTGACTATCGGGGCCATGGTGAACCGCATGAGAGCCCGGGCTCGATGGTCACGCCCCTGTGGATCCTGGGCGTCGGCAGCGCCACCGTTGGTCTGCTCGGTATCCCGGTGATCGGCGTGTTCCAGGACTGGATCACGCTCCCGGGCGAGGAGCATTACGCCTTCTCCTTGGGCTACAACATCATCCTGCCGCTCGCCACGCTGGTTCTGGCAGGCCTCGCGTTCTGGCTCGGCTACATGATGTTCTACAAAGATCGGATCAAGATCGACCTTCTCAGGAGCCCGTTCGCCTGGGTCTATACGTTCGTCGAGAACAAGTACTACCTCGACGACATCTACATGAACGGCATCATCAGGCCGGTGCAGTATCCGATCGCACGGTTCGCCTACTGGACCAACCAGCACATCCTCGACGGGGTCGTGAACGGAGTGGCCAAAGGCACGCTTGTTGTTTCGGACCAGACCTACGACAAGCTCGACCAGAAGGGGATCGACTACCTGGTCAATGGGGCGGCCGGCCTTACCGGCTTCACTGGGGGACTCATGAAGTACATACAGTCAGGAAATATCCAGCGATCCGCAGCTGTGCTGTTCGCCGCGGTCGCGATATTCGTAGCGCTGCTGGCGCTGACCTAGAAGGGGGCAGTAGATCGTGGAGTGGATTGACGGTTGGGGACTGACGCTTGCGACCCTGCTTCCGGTCGCGGGCGCGGTCATCCTTATGTTCCTCCCGTCGGCGCGCGAGTCACTGATCAAGTGGTTCGGGACGGCCGTTGCCGGCGTCGCGCTCATCCTCGGGATCCTGGTCGCGCTGAGGTTCGACTACGGACGTACGGGTGAGATACAGCTCGAGGTGTTCAAGGAGTGGATCCCACAGATCAACGCGAACTATCACGTCGGTGTCGACGGCCTGTCCCTATCGCTGTTCGTGCTGTCGCTGCTGGTTTCGTTTCTGTGCATGATCTATCTGTGGTTCCACGTACCCGAGCCCGGCAAGCCCAAAGCTCTTATGGCGATGGTCCTCCTCCTCGAGACCGGCATGACCGGGACATTCGTCTCTCTCGACCTCGTGCTGTTCTTCGTCTTCTGGGAGCTGGTCCTCGTCCCGATGTACTTCATGATCGGCATCTGGGGAGGACCACGGCGCCAGTACGCAGCCGTCAAGTTCTTCCTCTACACGCTGTTCGGTTCGATCTTCATGTTGTTGGGTTTCCTTGCCCTATGGATCAACTCGGGTGGGGCTTCCGGCGGGACGTTCGACATCATCCAGCTTCAGGAACAAGGGGTGGTGGCCTCGACGCTGTTCAAGAACCTGGTCTTCTTTGGCCTGTTCCTCGGATTCGCGATCAAGGTTCCGATGTGGCCGTTCCACACCTGGCTTCCCGATGCCCATACCGAGGCTCCAACCGTGGGCTCGGTGCTGCTGGCGGCCATCATGCTGAAGATGGGGACCTACGGGTTCATCCGGATCGCGTTCCCGATCCTTCCCGATGCGGCCCGGGATTTCGCCCCCCTCATCGGGGTGCTCGCCGTGATCTCGATCATCTACGGCGCGCTCTGTTGTTACGCGCAGACCGACCTCAAACGTCTGATCGCGTTCTCTTCGGTCGGCCACATGGGGTTCGTCATGCTCGGCATCGCCACCCTGACCGACAACGGGATCAACGGCGCCATCTTCGGCATGGTGGCACACGGGCTCATCACCGGCATGTTGTTCTTTCTCGCTGGATCGATCCATGAGCGCTATCACACGAGGGAGATCTCCGAGCTGGGCGGGATGCTGGCTCAGATCCCGAAGTTCGGTTCGATCTTCATCTACGCGGCGATCGCGTCCCTCGGTCTGCCCGGTCTCGCCGGGTTCTGGGGCGAGATGCTGGCTCTGCTCGGCTCCTACCAGCCGGGGGCCGGTCTCTCGGAGGAGTTGTTCCGGGTCCTCATGGTCGGCGGTGGTATCGGCACCGTCCTGACCGCCGGGTATCTGCTGTGGACCGTACAGCGGGTCAATCTGGGACGGGTGCCGGAGAAGTTCGCGGCGGGGACCGGTATCTTCGACGTCAGACCCCTCGAATTGTGGGCCTGGACACCTCTCTTGATCCTCATCGTTGCCGCCGGCGTCTACCCGAAGCTGGTCTTAAGCGTTACCGACGGAGCGGTGCAGCGTCTCGTCGGGATGCTCGGATAAGGACTGAGGATGAACGCGGCCGTAGACCTGCATGCGATATCCCCCGAGCTCGTGCTCGCGGGCACTGCCTGCCTGGTCCTGATCGCGGATCTCTTTCTTCCGGAAGATGGGAAGTGGCTGGCCGTGCCGCTGTCCGCGGCCGGGATCATCGGAACGCTCGCTGCCATCGTTTCGCTGCTGGGCGAACAAACGGTGACCCTCAGCGGGGCGTTCGAGGTCGACTCCTTCTCCCTGTTGTTCAAGGGACTGTTCGCGGTGATCGGATTGTTCGTCCTTGCGATCTCGTTCGACTATTTCAAGTCAGGGCGGTACTACCAGGGGGAGTACTACTTCCTGATGCTGTGTTCGCTCCTCGGGACGTTCACGATCTCGAGCGCGCGCGATCTCATCTCGGTGTTCATCGCGATCGAGCTGATCAGCATCCCTGCGTTCGTCATGACCGGCTTGCGCAAGCGGGACCCGAGATCGAACGAGGCGGCGCTCAAGTTCTTCCTCTTCGGCGTCCTGTCGTCCGCGTTGATGCTCTACGGGATGTCCCTTGTCTACGGCTTCACGGGCGGGTTGACCAACCTGGGGGAGATCGCCGGATCGCTCGCCGGTAAGGCAGACGAGCCGATCGTCGCCTTGTCGGTGTTCTTCATCGTGGTGGGATTCGCGTTCAAGATCTCGGCCGTCCCGTTCCATTTCTGGGCACCCGACACCTACGAGGGCGCGCCGTCACCGGTCGCGGCGTTCCTCTCGACCGCTTCGAAGATCGGCGGGTTCGTCGGGCTCCTGGTCTTGATGTACGGCGCCTTCCCTACCGTTGCCGATGCATGGCGACCGGCGTTCGCGGCGCTCGCCGTTCTCACGATGACGGTGGGCAACCTGATCGCGTTGAAGCAGCGCCACATCATCCGACTGCTTGCCTATTCGGGTATCGCCCAATCGGGCTACGTCCTCGTGACCTTCGCTCTCATCGACCCGAACAACCTCGAGGTGAGCCGGCAGGCGTTCCAGTCGGCGTTGATCTACCTCGCGATCTACGGGGTCATGGACCTCGGCGCGTTCGCCGCAGCCGTGGCCTTCGCCCGCAAGGGCGGGAGCTATTTCATCGACGACTACGCGGGCCTCTTCCAGAGGAGTCCGGCTCTGGCCCTCATGCTCGCAGGGTTCCTAGTGTCGCTCGCAGGTGCTCCGCCCATGGCCGGGATGTGGGCCAAGCTGTTCGTGTTCCTCGCCGCCCTCGATGCTCAGGCCTACTGGCTCGCGGTGGTGATGGGCCTGAACGCCGTTATCGCGGCGTGGTACTACCTGGCGATCGTCAAACGGATGTTCTTCGAGCAGCCCGAGGCTCAGGAACCGCTCGAGATCACGAACGTCCTCTACGCCGCTATGGGAGTGGCCACGATCGCGCTGGTGGTGTTCCTGCCGGCGATCAACGTGCTCACGGAGATGGTCGAGCGCTCCACGCCGTTCTGACCCGGGACTCGTGAACGCTTGCAGGCGAGTACGCGGCCAATCGGTTCGACGCGGTCATCCACCACCGGCGTCGATCTCTCCTCCGCACCTCATCGAGTCGCGGAGATCGGGCGTAACGGTGGTCCCGGACCAGACGATCGAGCGCTCCACCCGGCATCCCTCGGCGACCCCGGCACCGCTCCGAAGGATGGCGCCCGGTCCGCTCGAGGCCGGCGACGCCGAGACCCCGAGACCGATGTACGCCCTTCCTCCGTCGACCTCGACGACCTCGCCCGGGGGTCCTGCGGGCGTGAGCGGGGCGCGGCCCTCGAGGACATCAAGCGACACCTGCAGATACCTGGCCGGGGTCCCGACGTCGATCGCATAGCCGTCGTGCATCATCACGGACAGTTCTCCGGCCTCGGCGAGGGGCGCGATCACCGCGCCGCCGAGGCCCTGGGCGTCCTCGGGCGGGATTAACGAGCGGGCTCCGGGAGAGAGGATCGCGACCCCGAGGAACTGCACCCCGGAGGCGTCCGGGTCGACCCGCCGGTCGACGAAGGCCACTGCCCGGGCGCCCGCGACGACGAGGTCGGCACCGCGGTCGACCCTCCGGACCGCCATCGTCGCCGGGCGCCCGGAGGCTCGGTGGAACTCCCTCAGAGCACCGACGTCGATGCCGGCGAGCAGGTCTCCGTTCCACACCGCGACCTCGTCCGACAGGCGGCGGGTTACCGCCCGCAACGTCCCCGCGGTCCCGAATGGTTCGTCCGGTTCGAGGAGGATCTCCAGCACCCCCTCCGGGGCGTACGGCGTCAGGGCACCGGCTGCCTCGGTGGCGAGGTGGGACACGTTCACCAGGACCCGCCCGGACGCCCTGAGGAGGGCGGAGAGGCCCCAGGCCCCTAGGGGGACGTCCATCATCGGAAGGGCGGGCTTGGGCACCCTGTCGGTCAGGGGCCTGAGGCGCTCACCCCGGCCGGCGGCGAAGAGGACGGCGTCGATCTGCATGCACCAGTGATACGACACCAGACCTCCGGATGGGCGATCCGTAGCCCCAAAGTTGCCTAATACCCTACAAAACCGGCACAGAAAGGCCCGATGCAGCGAAGGAGTGTGCTGGCCGTCGGGTCAGGGTAGGAACGAGCCACGGCCATAGGCCCACGACGGCGGCCACAGGCGGACAAACCGGAGGTAGCAGAGCGATCGTGAAAAACGCGACACGGATCACCCTGGGAGTCGTTCTGGCGATGCTGATCGCCCTGGTAGCGCCGCGTCCGGTGAGCAGGGCATTCGCTCCCGACGCCAGTGCTCAGATAGCGCCACTCCCGAGCATCAATCCGATCTCCGAGGAGCCCGCCTCGACGCCGACCCCGGAACCCACCGTCCACGGAGACGATGACGATGGCGGCAACACCGAGGACGACAACGACGGGGACCACGCCGGGGACGACGACGGGGACGACGGGGACGACGGCGACGACAACGACGGGGATAACGGCACCGGCGGGGACGACGGCAGCGGGAACGACGGTGGCAACAACGGCGACAACGACGG
>JBKJZQ010000211.1:0-18297 GCA_046715095.1 Actinomycetota bacterium
CCCCGCTTGCTGCCCGAAGGCGTCTATCTGGGACGTGTCCGCTCCGAACGCATCCGCCAGACCCTGCACGTCGGCGCGGAGGTAGAAGGTGTTGTCCACGGCCTTGAGCTCAACCGCGTTGTCGATACCGGCGACGTTCGCGGTCATCTCGAACTGAGAGCCTGCGGGGTCGGCCGACTGCTTGGCCGACACCGTGATCGATGAGTCGACCACCTTCTGGGCGTTGTCCTCGGTGAGATCGCCCTCGCCCAACGCCACGAGGGACCCCGTGTCCGCAGCGATGCTCATCGTGAGAGTTACCCCCTCGTACTCGCCGAGGCGATCGAGCGCCGCTTGAAGCGCACCTTGAGGATCCTCGGACGAGTCTGGTCCGCTGTCTCCTCCGCATGCACCGGCGACGAGCGCCAGGGCAAGGACGAGACCGAATATCTTTCGCATGGCCTTGTGCCTCCAGTTGGGATCGGTCCCCTCATGGGGATGGGGTAACGATATGCCAGGGTAGGCGTTAGGAACGACTTTTTCTAGAGGAGGTTCATGTGGGGGGGATGGAATGGTCCGTCGAGGGTAGCGCCGCCGCCAAAGATCCTCCCCGAGGGCTCGCCCGGCGCGTGTGGGATAGGGACCCCACTGCGTGGGCACCCGGTGAGGACGACCCGGCGGAGAGGCTCGGCTGGCTCGATCTACCCACGACCATGCCACCGGGCCTCGATGACCTTGGGTCGTTCGCCGGTGACGTGTCCGCCGGCACCGACCAGATCGTTCTCCTGGGCATGGGGGGATCGAGCCTGGCCCCCGAGATGTTCTCCGAGATCTACGGAGGAGGGGGAGGAGGAGGGCGCGAACATCCCGGTCTGGAGGTTCTCGATTCGACCCATCCCGCTCAGATCGCCGCGGTTACCGAGCGCATCGAACCGGCCCGCACCCTGTTCGTCGTGTCGAGCAAGTCCGGTGGGACGATCGAAACGATGTCGCTGTACAAGTACTTCCGCCGGTTGGCCGGCCCAGATCGATTCGTGGCGGTCACCGATCCCGGGACGTCGCTCGAGGGACTAGCTGAGACGGAGGGTTTCCGCGCCGCCTTCACGAACCCGCCGGACATCGGGGGCCGGTACTCGGCCCTGTCGCTCTTCGGACTCGTCCCGGCGGCCCTGATCGGTGCCGATCTCCACGCCTTGTGTGCCTCGGCTGCGGAGGGGGCGGAGGCGTGCCGCGCAGACGACGCAACCAACCCGGGGCTGGCGATCGGTGCCGCGATGGCCGAGTGGGCCGCCGCGGGCCGGAACAAGCTCACGCTCCGGACCGGCCGATCGGTGAGGAGCTTCGGCGACTGGGTCGAGCAGCTGATCGCCGAGTCCACCGGTAAGGAAGGGAAGGGCATCGTTCCGGTCGTGGGCGAGCCGGTTCTAGAGGCGGGCTACGGTCTGGACCGCGCGTTCGTCCATCTCTCCGCCGCCGCCAGCCCGGCGGGCACGCCGTCCGTGTCGATGTCGGTGGACGGCTCGAACCTCGGAGCGGCCCTGTTCGTGTGGGAGTTCGCGACCGCGATCGCGGGCTCTCTCCTCGGGATCAACGCGTTCGATCAACCCGACGTCGAGTCGGCCAAGCGAGCGGCGAAGGAGGCTCTGAGGACTGCCGGCGGGAGGTCGTGGCCGGATGCCGATCCGGCCGCCCTCTTCGAAGGGATCGCTCCCAGCGAACTGGCCTGCCTGCTCGCCTTCGCGCCCCGCACCAGGAAAACCGAAGCCGTGATGCTGGCGGCCCGTACCAAGCTCGTGGCCTCTTCCGGAGTCGCTACCTCGGCCGGGTTCGGTCCCCGGTACCTCCACTCCACCGGCCAGCTTCACAAAGGAGGCCCAGGACCGGTCAGGGCGCTGGTGATCCTCGATGCCCCCGAGAGGGATCTACCGATCCCGGACTCGGAACATAGCTTCGGACGACTGATCGCGGCGCAAGCCGCGGGCGACGCCGATGCCCTCGAAAGCGCCGGGCGGGCCGTTAGTCGAACGACGTGGGCGTCCTTCGAGGCGTGGACGCGCTTATGACGGCACGTATGACCCCGGCGGATCACGTCATCGTCATCTTCGGTGCGAACGGGGATCTGTCCAAGCGGAAACTGCTGCCGGCGCTCTATCACCTGTACATAGAAGGACTCATGCCCGAGAACTTCCGCGTGATCGGTACCTCACGCAGTGAGGTCTCCACCGAGGAGTTCCGGGAGCTGGCGCGCGCCGCCGTCGATGAGTTCTCCAGGTGCGGCGCGTCCGGCGCGAAGTGGGCCGGGTTCGCGGGCAACCTGTCGTACGCGTCGACGAAGTTCAAGCCTGGGAACACAGAGATCATCGCCGGCGCGGTGAAGAAGGCCGAGGAAGAGATGGCGGGCGAGCCGCTGCGGCTCTTCTATCTGTCCGTCCCGCCTGCCGCGTTCGGGGACATCACCGAGGGATTGGCCGAGGCGGGGCTCAACCAACGGGCGAAGGTCGTGTTCGAGAAGCCGTTCGGATCCGATCTCGCATCGTTCAAGCAACTCGATGCGACCGTCAGGGGAGCGCTCGACGACGATCAGGTGTACCGGATCGACCACTTCCTCGGTAAGGAGCCGGTGCAGAACATCATGGCGCTGAGGTTCGCCAACGGGATGTTCGAGCCGGTGTGGAACCGGGAGCACATCGATCACGTTCAGATCGATGTGCCCGAGTTGATCGGTATCGGATCGCGCTCAGGTTTCTACGAGAAGACGGGCGCGCTTAGGGACATGGTCGTCACGCACCTGTTCCAACTATTAAGCATCGTCGCGATGGAACCACCGTCCTCGTTCTCTTCGAAGGCGTTGATCGACGAGAAGGTGAAGGTCTTCGAGTCGATGCCCGATATAGCGCCGGACCGTGTCGTTCTCGGGCAGTACGAGGGTTACCGGGACGAGGACGGGGTCGACCCCAACTCCGAGACCGAGACGTTCGTGGCGTTGTCGACCGCGGTCGACAACTGGCGCTGGGAAGGAGTGCCCTTCTACCTCCGCACGGGGAAGCGGATGGCCGAGCAGCGCTCGTCGATCACGCTCGCGTTCCGGAGCCCACCCAAGATGCTGTTCCCCAGCACTGGCCTTCGTCTCGGGCACGACCACCTGACCCTCGATCTCGGCCCGAACGAGGGCATCACGTTCACGTTCCTCGCGAAGAAGCCGGGACCGACGATCGAGGTTGCTCCCGCGCACATGCGCTTCAGCTACGACGGCCACTTCGGCTCCAACCTGATCGAGGCCTACGAACGCCTGATCCACGACGGTCTGCTCGGCGAACGCCAGCTGTTCACCCGGGCGGACGGCATCGAGCGGACGTGGGAGATGGTGCAGGGGATCCTCGACGACCCTCCCGTATTGCACAAGTACGCACCGGGTTCCTGGGGACCGAAAGCCGCCGACGAGGTCATCGCTCCGCGTCACTGGCATCTTCCCGCCTCGCACTGAAAGGAACGCAAATGACCGAGAGGATCACCTTCCACTTCGACCCCGGGTGCCCGTGGGCGTGGCAGAGCGCCAAGTGGATCCGCGAGGTCGCCAAGGTGCGGGATATCGAGATCGAATGGAGGCTATACAGCCTCGCGCTCGCCAACCGTCCCGAGGAAGACCCACTGGCAGATGCGCACGCGCAAGGCACCGCAGCGCTGAGGACCCTGGCCCTCGTGCGGGAGGTCGCAGGCAACGAAGGGGTCGGGGCGCTGTACGAAGCGCGCGGGACTCGTTGTCACGAGCAGGGCGAGGAACTGGGCGTCGAGACGATCCGCAAGGGCCTGATCGACGCCGGGCTCGATGAGAAACTGCTCGACAGAGCGCTCTCGGATGAGGGGACCATGCGGACGGTTACCTCCGAGCACCAGGCCGCGGTCGATGAGGTCGGGGCATTCGGTGTGCCGACGATCTGCCTGGCCGACGGCCGCGGCATCTTCGGGCCGGTGGTAGCCGTCGCACCGAAGGGTGCCGACGCCGGCGAGCTGTGGGACCACTTTCGTTACTTCCTAAGCTACGACGGGTTCTTTGAGATGAAGAGAACGCGCGACCGGAAGCCCGGGTTTAGCCAGAGGGGCCTAACCGGAGACGGGAGGTAGTTCCTGGACCAGGACGTCCTCTACGCCGAGCCGCGTGACGCCCAGGGTGCGGCACTCATCGCGGCGCCACCCGGCGAGGAAGTCGCCCTCGACGGCGCTCGCGCCCGTGACTTCGAACGTTCCCGCGGGGAGGCGATCGCCGCCGTAGCCCTCCATCCACACTCCGTAGGTTCCGGGTTCCAGACCCTCCACCTCGAGGTGCACTTCCACCCCCGCGCTCGTCTCGTCGAGCACCGCGGATGCAACCACGCCGCGCGGGACCGAGGCGAAGTCGACCACTTCACCGCCGGCTCGAAGCGTGAGCGCGGCGACGATCAGCAGCGCAGCTGCAGCGACGAGACCCGCGACGCGGATCCGCCGACTCGAACGGACGGCATGGAGCCCCTCTGCTTCGATGCGAGAGAAGACCGCGCGATACAGATGTGGGGGAGGAGCTTCGGCGGTGGTGGGTCGCTCTGGGTCGACCGTCTCCAGCGCGCGCGCGACCTTCCCGAGCTCGGCCGCGTCGGCGCGACAGTCGGGACAACCGTCTATGTGCGCGAGCAAGCCGGTGCGCTGATCCTCGGGGAGGCCACCGAGGACGTACGCGCCGATCATCTCCCGCCACCCTCGGCAACCGCTCATCCGTCCCATCCCATCTCTTCCAGCGTCAGCCTCAAGCTCTTCAGTCCGTAGAACACCCGGCTCCGGAGCGTCCCCTCGGGGACACCAAACTCCTCGGCGACCTCGCCGTACGGTCGGCCCCGGAAGTACGTCTCGACGATCGCCTTCCTGTGGTCGTCGGAGATCCGTCCGAGCGCCTCTTCGACGAGCCACGACTGCATCGCTTGGTCGATCGGATCATCCTCGGGTTCCTCGCCTGTCTCGCCTGTGACCTCAGGACGGACGGCCCGGGCCCGGCTAAGGTCGATGATCACGTTGCGAGTGATCGCGAACAGCCACGTCCTCAGCGAACCCAGCTCGGGGTCGAACCGCTCGGCGGCGCGCCAGCCCTGAGGAACGTTTCCTGCACGGCTTCCTCGGCGAGCATCCCGTCTCCGAGGGACCGGTTCGCGAACCGGTAGAGCTCACCCCCATGGGCGGCGTAGGCGGCCCTGAAGCCGGGCTCGCCGGCCAGCTCGGCGGTTCTCCTCATCCCTGTCTGCCTTCCTTGACCTTCCTTGACCTCACCTGAGGGTACGCGGGAGAGCCGGCCTTCGTTCAACGGCGCCGGCTAGAGGGCGGCGATGACCTCGTCGACCGGTTTCCGGATGCCGGTGAAGAAGGGGAGTTCATTCTTTGTGTAGCGACGGGCCTCGGTAGCTCTTAGCGCCCTGAGCAGATCGACGATGCGGTCGACCGAACCGGCCTCGAAGGCAAGGATCCACTCGAAGTCACCGAGCCCGAACGCCGCGATCGTGTTGGCGCCGATGTCCTTGAACTCCGCCGCCGCCATCCCGTGATCGCGCAGGAGAGTGGCGCGCTCCGAGGGCTCGAGGAGATACCAGTCGGTGGTACGGACGTATGGGTAGACGTTGAGGTACTTCTGAGGCTCACGTCCCTCGACGAACGCAGGTAGGTGGTCGTGGGCGAATTCCGCCGGCCGAACGAGTCCGAGGAAAGCTTCTACCGGATCGAGTGCGCGCCCGATCAGGGTCTGGCGGAACTCCGAATTGATCCCCTGGATGTGCTCCGGATCGGAGGCAATCCACCAGAACATCAGATCTGCCGTCGCCGAGAAACCGATCGTGGAGTAAGCGCCCCGCGTCGTGACCCGGTCGCTCCACCGGTCCAGAAGGTCCTCGACTTCCTTGGCGGCGACCTCGCGATCGACACCTTCGAGTCGCTCGGGGTTCCCCTTGAAAACGGAATAGCCGGCGAAAACCAGTTCTTCGGCCACTGCTGCTCCTCTCTGGTGTTTCTTGCCCCGTGCTTCGTTCCCGGTTGTTTCCCCCCGCCCCGAGCCTACCGTCGCGCCGAGCCTAGGAGGCTTGCGGCTGCACGGCGCCCCGAGGCGATGCAATCGGGGATCCCCGAACCGCGATACCCCGCTCCGGCGAGTGCCAGGGGTGGTAGCCCGGCGAGCGCTGCCTCGGCTCGCGCGACCGTCTCGAGGTGGCCGGCCCCGAACACGGGCAGGCCGGCATCGTCTCTAAGGACGACCCGCTCCTCCCTCGGCTCTGCGGCGATGCCCATGATCTCTGCCACGTCCGCCCGCACCCGAGCCAGCAGCTGGTCGTCGCCCTGCCGGGCGCGGTCGTCGTTCTCGGTGCGACCGACGAAACAGCGGATCACGTGCGCGCCGTCCTCGGAGCGTGTGTGTGGCCATTTCGCCGAGAACCACGCCCCCGCGCCGACGAAGCGGTGCTCGTCGCTCGGTACCAGGAACCCGGACAGATCGTCCGGGGGCACCACGTCACCGGGTTCGTATACGAGGCCGGCCACGACCGCGGGGGCGAACCTGATGGTCGAGAGATGAGCCGCGCACTGATGGGCCGTGTCGCGGAGAAGCGTTGCTGCGACCGGGGGAGGCACGGCGAGGACCACGCCGTCGCAATCGAGCGACGCGTCGTCCAGTTCCAGATGCCAGCCTCCGTGTGTCGCGGCGAGCGAGCGAACCGGCGTATGGAGCCTCACCTGCGCGCCCCCGAGGTCCTCCGCGAGAGCCTCTATCATCCGTTCCATCCCGCCCCGGAGCCCCATGAACGGGGGCGGGCCCGCCCCACCGGCGACCGCTCGCAGGCCCTTCATCACGCTGCGCGACGACCTCGCGGCCGCGTCCACCTCGGGAGCCCCGACCCTCAGGCTCATCTCGTCGGCGGTCCCCGAGCGCGACGCCGCGAGCATCGGGTCGACGAGACGTTCGAGAACCCGGCGGCCGAGGCGCGGCCGGAGGTACGCGCCGATCGAGACGTCGGCGCCGTCCAGGGGGCCGGGCAGCAGGTAGTCCGCCAGCGTGCGCGCCGCTCCGAGAGGACCAACGAAGCCCGACCGGAGCGCGGCCACGGGCGAGGTCGGGATGCCCCGAACGAAGCCCTTCGGAAGCCTCTTGAGGCGTCCCCTGGACCACACCGCGGCGCCCGACACCGACGGAGGTACGAGATCCTCCGACAGCCCCAGCTCCTCGCACAGCTCGCGGCCTTCCGGTGAGCGGGTGATGAACCAGTCGGCGCCGCCTTCGACGGTCGCCCCGCCGAAGTGGTGGGTGCGGATCTTCCCCCCGAGCCGGCCCGATGCCTCGAGAACGACGACGTTCCGCCCTCTATGAGCAAGTTCCCGAGCGGCGATCAGTCCGGTGATGCCCCCACCAACGACGGCGACAGTCACCTGAGACGGCTCATGGTTTCCAAGCGTGGACGTGCTCGACGAGGCGCTCGTAGATGGAGGGATCCGAGTCGGGCAGCACCCCGTGACCGATGTTGAAGATGTGTCCGCGACCCCCTCCCAGCCGGAGGACGTCGTCGGCGCGCTCTCTCGTGGCGTCCCACCCCGCGAGGCAGGCGACCGGATCGAGGTTCCCCTGAAGCGCGACCGCTCCGCCGGTCCGTTGCCTGGCTTCGTCGAGCGGCACGCGCCAGTCGACGCCGACCACGTCCGCGCCGCTCTTGGCCATTAGCGGCAACAGCTCCCCGGTCCCGACGCCGAACGTGATCCGCGGCACGGAGAGATCGTCGAGCCCGCGCAGGATCTTCTCCACGTACGGCAGGACGAGAGTCTCGTAGTCGATCGGAGAAAGGCTCCCGACCCACGAGTCGAACAGTTGGATCGCGTCCGCGCCGGAGTCGACCTGAGCACGAAGATAGGTGAGCATCGCGTCGGCCAGACGGTCCATCAGCGCGTGCCACGTGTGTGGGTCCGAATACATCAAGGCTTTGGTCTTCGCTTGGTTCTTAGACGGCCCTCCCTCGACGAGGTACGACGCGAGCGTGAAGGGCGCGCCGCCGAAACCGATCAGGGGGACATCGAGTTCTTCTTTGAGGTTCTTTATCGCCTCGAGGACGAAAGGCACCCCCGCGGGGGGATCCAGCTTCCCGAGCCGATCGACCCCCGCACGATTCCGGATCGGGTCGGCGATCACCGGCCCCACTCCAGGTTCGATCTCGAGGTCGACGCCCATGGCTTGCAGGGGCACCACGATGTCCGAGAAGAGGATCGCGGCGTCGACGCCGTACCGCCGGACCGGCTGGAGGGTGATCTCCACGACGAGTTCGGGCGTACGGCACAGCTCGAGGATCGAACGGGTCTCCCGCAGCTTGCGGTACTCGGGCAAGCTGCGTCCCGCCTGGCGCATGAACCAAACGGGGACGGTGTCGGTCTCTTCCCCCCGGCATGCGGCGAGGAAGGGGCTGATCTTCGGGGGTGCTTCAGAGGGGTCCATAGGTCTTAGAGTCATTCTATGGGTTCCGATCCTTTCCCTCCTCCGCCGGCAGTGAGCGGTTTCGACGCGATCGTCCTTGCCGGAGGTGAGTCTCGACGCTTCGGGGCCGACAAGTCGCTGGCCGAGTTCGACGGTGAGACCTTGCTCGAGCGCGCCGTCGATGCTGTTTCAGGAGCGCGCCGTGTGGTCGTCGTCGGGGCCGAGCGCATGAAGATCCCCGGCATCGTCTGGACACAGGAGTCTCCACCCGGAGGAGGGCCCGCCGCGGGTATCGCTGCGGGCCTGGCGGTCCTCGGGATGGAGGCCGAGCCACTGGTTGCCGTTCTGGCCTCGGACCTGCCGTTCGTAGACGGCTCCGCGATCGATGCTCTTCTTGACGCTGCCAGCAGTCAGGACGGGGCCGCGGCGCTCGACCCCGACGGCAAGATCAATCCGCTCTTGGCCGTGTACCGGACGGTACGGCTGAACGAGGCACTCTCGGCGAGCCCCTCACTGGCGGGCGCCGCGCTGCTGCGCATCCTCTCGGTCCTCGAGCTGGCCGAGATCGAACTGCGGGCCGCCCGGGACGTCGACACCCGGGACGAGCTGGACCGCGCCGGCGACGACGGCTAACGGCGCGACAGCTTCCTGAAGATGTCGAGGTATTGCATCAGGTGCCGGGGACCCAGGAACTTGTCGTGCACCCTTTTCTTGGCGGCTTCTCCAAGGCTTGCCGCGCGCTCGGGGTCGGCCAGGAGGGTTGAGACCGCAGCTCCATAGGCCTCGAGGTCCAACGGATCGTCGATCAGCACCCCGGTGTCGTCGGTGATCTGATCCTGGATGCCGCCGATACGGGTCGCCACCACCGGCCGTCCCTTCCACATCGCTTCCGACACCGTCAGCCCGAAGCCCTCAGCGATCGACTTCTGCACGACGACGTCGGCGCGACGCTGTAACGCGTTGACGATAGCGGCGTTCTCCCCGCTATCGTCCATCGGCAGACAGGCAAGATGCACGCGCTCCTTGGCGGGAGCGGGGAGGGTCTCCCAGAAGTGGCGCGCTTCCTCGAGCACCTCGGCTCCCTCTGGATCGTCGGAGACCGCTTCGACCGCCGGCCCCGCGTAGACGAGGTGGGCGTCCACCGATCCAACGACGTGTTCGGCGAAGCCCTTGATGACCCCCACGGGATCCTTGAGCCGGTCCCATCTGGATACCTGCACGACGATCTGTGCGTCGGAAGGGGGGGGCTTCGTCTCGTAAATAACGGCCTTGCTGTCCACTCGTCCCGGGGTCCCGTCGACGCGCGTGAAGACAGCGTGCTCCTCTCCGCCGTCGGGGATGATGCCCGATGCCGACAAGATCGCTTGAACCACCTCGGCGCGCATCTCCTGGTTCTTCGGAGAGAACGCGTCGATCGACGGGGGAACGACCGTGATCCGTTCCTCGGGCAATCCCTCCCACGCATAGGAAAGGCGCGAGAAGACGAACTCGTCCGCCGGTTCTACATAGGGGCGAAGGAAGTCCCACGCCCCCCTGATGAGATCGTTGGTCTGGTCGAGGCCGATGTGGCACCGCCAGATGACCTTCGCCCCCGCGTCCTTGAGCGGACCGCACAGCCCCGCCGGTTGCGGGTCGTGCACGAGGACGATGTCGCCCGGCTGGATCAAGGGGGTCATCTCGCGGGCGGCATCGTGGGCAACGGCCTCGTAGGTCGCGCGTTCCTCGGCGCCCAGGGGCCCGCCGTCGCCCGGGGCGCCGTGGAGGTGGTTGTGGAGGCGTTTCGTGAGCTTGAAGAAATCTGGGTTCCCGCCGATCGTGACCCACCGGGCGTCGACCCCGACGCCCCTCGCGTAGCCGAGGAGGGACCGCAGCATCTCGGCGACCCCGCCTCCTTGGGGGGCTGAGTTGATGTTCCAGACCACGACCCCGCGGAGCTCGCTACGGGCCTCGTCGATCGCCTGGAGGAATCTCGCGCCCACGGCTCGCTCCAGGATCTGTTCGAACCGCTCCGGCGGCATGGAGCCCACGGGGACGTGCGAGATCATCGTCACGCCTTCCCTTTTACCCCGATGGCGTGGCAATCGCCGAGATTTGGGAGGATGACCGGATGCCACGACTTTTTGGGACGGACGGGATCCGGGGGGTAGCCAACATGGACCTCACGCCCGACTTAGCGCTCGCCCTCGGTCGCGCTGCTGGTTCGGTGCTGGCCCCAGGTGGTGGCGAGATGGTCATAGGACGGGACACGAGGATCTCGGGCCCCATGCTCGAAGGGGCCTTGGTAGCCGGTCTGTGCTCTGCTGGGGTGACGGTAAGGACCGCCGGGATCGTGCCCTCGCCGGCGGTGGCCTTCCTCACGATCGACGAACGTGCCCGCGCCGGGGGAGTCATCTCGGCCTCTCACAATCCCGCTCCCGACAACGGGATCAAGTTCTTCTCCGAGGCCGGGATCAAGATCCCGGCCTGCGCCGAGGAAGAGATCGAGGCACTGATGGCCGAACCGCCGGCCGCACGTCCCGAAGGTACGGATGTGGGTGGATCGGAGCCCCTCGCCCAAGCCGCCGACCGCTACGTCGATCACCTCCTGGGTTCGCTCGAGCACTCCCTGTCGGGGCTGAGGGTGGTGGTGGATTGCGCCTTCGGCGCCGCCTGGCACGTCGGACCGCGTGCATTCCGGGAGGCCGGTGCAGATGTGACCGCGATCAACGCCGAAGCGGACGGCAGCCGCATCAACGCCGGCTCCGGCTCCACGGACCTGACGGTTCTCGCCCAGCGCGTGCGAAGCGAAGGCGCAGATCTGGGCGTCGCCTTCGACGGCGATGCGGACCGAGCTCTGGCCGTGGACGAGACCGGCGCCGTGATCGACGGCGACCGCATCATCGCCATGCTCGCGTTGCAGATGCACGAGCAGGAGACCCTCGACAAGGACATCGTGATCGCCACGGTCATGGCGAACCTCGGCTTCAGAAGGGCGTTGTCCGCCCACGGGATCGAGGTCATCCCTTGCCCGGTCGGGGACAAGTACGTCGGTGAGGCGATGCGCGATCACGGAGCGGTCCTCGGGGGCGAGCAGTCCGGGCACATCATCTTCGGACACCATTCGACGACCGGTGACGGGGTGCTCACCGGCCTCAAGGTGGCCGAGCTCGTCAGGACATCGGATCGGCCGTTGTCCGTGATGGCCGACATCTTCAAAAGCTACCCGCAGGTGCTCATCAACGTGCGGGTGGGCAAGCAGGAACGTCTCGATGATGCTCAGGGGTTGTGGGATCTCGTCGCCGAGCTCGAGGCGTCGCTCGGTGACGAGGGACGGATCCTGCTCCGCGCCTCGGGAACGGAGCCGCTGGTGCGGGTCATGGTCGAGGCGGCCGATAAGGGGGTTGCCCGTCGGGCGGCCGAAGACCTGGCCCGGGCGGTCGAGCGAGAACTGTCCTGATTACGTGGTTCGGCGCCCCCGACCAGGAATAAGGGGAATCCGAGGCTGCATCTGAAGGCCTATTCCGCTCCCTCTCAGGCTTAGATATCCTTGCCGGGCAAACATCGAGAGGAACGCCGTGGAGATATCCACGGTGAGGAGTACGGAACTAGCGCCGGGACTTGCCCTAGGAGGGGGCAAGTCGACGAGGCAGGGGATCTCGGAAGTGAGCCCAGAACAAGTCGGTCGTCTCGACGACCGGCAGAGCAAAATGGGCTCCGATTCGGCGGGTGACCCTCGGCCGCCACGGTCGTGACGATGTCGACAAACCCCGGGAGTGATCCCGGGACACAAACCGGCAGCGATGTGGCCCTCTCGATGACCTATGAGGCGCGTCATCGCCGCGCCTCGGTACGGCGATAGAGAGGAGAAACCTATGTGCGGAATCGTCGGTTACATCGGCGATGAGCAGGCACTGCCGGTTCTGCTCGACGGGATGAAGAAGCTCGAATACCGCGGCTACGACTCATCGGGCGTAGCCGTCATCCAGTCGGTCGTCTCGACGACCGGCCAAGCAAACGGGACCATGACCGTTGAGCGCAAGGCAGGCCGCATCGGTGAGCTGCTCGATGAACTGGGTGACACGACCATCGAGGGACGGATCGGCATTGGGCATACGCGCTGGGCGACGCACGGCGCGCCCACGGACCGAAACGCCCATCCCCACCGCGACTGCACCGGCGACATCGCGGTCGTGCACAACGGGATTATCGAGAACCATGACGTCCTGAGGCAGCGACTCATCTCGGAAGGACATACGTTCGTGTCCGAAACCGACACTGAGGTCGCGGTCCATCTGATCGAGTCGATCATCGAGAAGAAGGGGTGTTCGCTCCGAGAGGCAGTGCTCGAGGCCGTGAGCATCCTCGAAGGCGCGTTCGCCCTGGTGTGTATCTCGGTCCATGAACCCGACAGGATCATCGTCGCTCGCCAGGAGCCTCCGATAATCGTAGGAGCGTCCGCCACCGCGGGCCTCGTCGGGTCCGACATCCCGGCCCTCCTCGCGTACACCCGTGATGTCATCCCCCTCGACAACCGCCAGGTCGCAGAAGTCATGCGCGGGAGCGTGCGCGTGTGGGGCTTCGATGGCGTCGAGGTGGAGCCCGAGACCGTCCACGTCGAATGGGACATGGATGCCGCCGAGAAGGGCGGCTTCGAAGACTTCATGCTCAAGGAGATCTACGAGCAACCCGAGGCCGTTCGCAACACGATGCGGGGCCGGATCGACGGCTCCGGCCGGGTGACCCTCGACGAGGTCTCATGGACCGCCGGCGAGATCAAGGGGATCGACAAGGTCGTCGTGGTCGCGTGCGGCACGTCGTTCCACGCCGGGATGGCCGCCAAGCACTCGATCGAGCACTGGACCCGGATCCCGGTCGAGCTGGACCTCGCATCTGAGTTCCGTTATCGCGATCCCGTCCTCGGCAGTCGCTCGCTGGTGATCGGGATCGGGCAGTCCGGTGAAACCGCCGACACCCTGGCGGCGATGCGGTTCGCCCGCGACATGGGTGCGAAGGTCGTCGCGATCACCAACGTGGTCGGTTCGTCGATGACGCGCGAGGCGGACGCGGTTCTCTTCACGCACGCCGGTCCCGAGATCGGAGTTGCTGCAACCAAGACCTTCCTCGCCCAGCTGGTTGCTGCCAACATCTTTGCCCTCTACCTCGCGCAGGAGAGGGGCACGATGTACGGCGACAAGCTTACGGAGACGGTCGAGGCGATGCGCCGCCTTCCCGAGCAGGTCGAAGAGACGCTTCTGTGCCAGGACTCGGTTCTTCGTGCTGCCAAGCGCTACGCAGATGCGCGCGACTTCATCTTCATCGGTCGGGGTGTCGGTAACGCGGTGGCGTTGGAGGGAGCTCTCAAGCTCAAGGAGATCTCCTACATCCATGCGGAAGGTTACGCGGCCGGTGAGCTCAAACACGGCCCTATCGCACTGATCGAAGACGGCGTTCCTGTGGTTGCGATCCTCACGGGACAGAGGCTCTACGAGAAGATGCTCTCGAACGTCGAAGAGGTGAGGGCCAGGGGAGCCGACACGATCCTCGTCGCCCCGCAGGGTGACGAGCGTGCGCGCGAGCTGGCCAACGAACTCTTCGAGGTTCCGATCACCAAGCCTCTTCTCAGTCCGATCCTCGATGTGATCCCGCTGCAGATGTTCTCCTACTTCATAGCGAAGGAGAAGGGCCTGCCGCCGGACAGGCCGAGGAACCTGGCCAAGAGCGTCACGGTCGAGTAGTCACAGGGCGCTACGCTTTCCCTAGGTTCCCGATATCAGGAGGCTCCAGATGGGGTTCATGGACAAGGTCAAGCAGGCCGCACAGGACGTCAGTGCGGAGGCCAAGAAAGCAACTGCGCAGGGTAAGGAGAAGTTAGGCGAGGCCCAGACCAAGCGGAAGATGGACGAGGCCGCCAAACGGCTGGGTTACCTGGTCTACGAAGAGAAGGCGAAGGGCGAGAGCAAGACCGCCGAGATCGATGCAACCGTCGCCGAGATCACGCAGTACGAGGCCGAACTGGCCGCCGAGGAGAGCGCACCTCCTCCTCCGGAGTCTCCGGCGACCGAGGGCTGATCCTGCGACGGCTGCTCACCCCCGAGGAGATGGCCGTGGCCGACAAGGCCACGACCTTATCGGGGGTTCCCGGCGAGATCCTGATGGAGCGAGCCGGGCGCGCCGTGGCTCGGGCTGCGATCCGCATCGCCGGGGGGCGCTACGGAAAGCGCGCGCTCGTCGTCTGCGGCAAAGGCAACAACGGCGGTGATGGATTCGTCGCCGCGCGCGTCCTGGCCGACGAGGGGATGGGGGTCACCTGCTTCCTCACCTTCGATCGGTCCGACGTAAGCGGCGCCGCACGATCACACCTCCTGCGGATGGAGCGCGCGGGGATCATGCCCCGGCCTTTCGATGCTGATGCGTTCAAGGAGCACGACGTGTACGTGGAGGCGATCTTCGGGACCGGGTTCTCCGGCGAGCCGTGCGGTGTCCCCGCCGAAGCGATCGCTGCGCTCGCCTCGTGCCGGCCGATCGTCGCGGTGGATATCCCATCCGGGGTCGACGGTTCCAGCGGGGCTGTGGTTGGAGACGCGGTAGACGCCGAGGTAACCGTGGCGATCGCCGCGGAGAAGGTCGGTACGGCTCTGCCGCCCGGCTCCGTGCATGCCGGTCGTGTCGAGGTCGTCGACATCGGGATCGTTACCGAGGGCAGGTTCACCGATGGTCCGCGCGTCGAGGTCGCTGAGACCGACGATGTCGCGCTCGCTCTGGGCCAACGGGGGCCGGAAACGCACAAACGCAGCGCCGGTTCCGTCGCGATCCTCGCCGGATCCGACGAGATCCGCGGGGCACCGCTCCTCAGCGCGCGCGGTGCGGTCCGCATGGGCGCCGGTTACGTCACGCTCGGCTCGACCGCCGCGGTCAAGGAAGCAGCGGCGTCCGTCTTCCCCGAGCTGCTCGTCCGGAGCGTCGACGACGCGGTCCTCGGTCCCGGCTCCCTCGACTCGTTCTCCGATGTGATCGACCGGGCCGACGCTCTCGCGGCCGGTCCCGGGATCGGCACCGGCCGCGCTCAGCGAGCGCTGGTCGAGCGCATCCTGAGCGAGGTCGACATCCCGGTGGTCCTCGACGCCGACGCGCTCAATGTCTTGTCGTCGGATACGACCCCGCTCGAGAAGCGAGAGGCACCTTTGGTCATCACGCCGCATCCGGGCGAACTCGCCCGGCTCCTGGGTCGCCCGACGTCTGAGGTCGTCGCCGACCGGTTGGGAGCGGCGATCGAGGCATCACGGCGCTGGCCGTCGGCGGTCGTGCTCGCCAAGGGCCACCGCACGGTGATCGCCTCGCAGGGCGGAACTGAGGTCGTGGTCGTCCCGACGGGCGGACCGGAGCTGGCCACGGCCGGTACCGGCGACGTGCTCACCGGGGCGCTGGCCGCGTGTCTGGCCCGCTCCGGCAGCCCGGGCGCCGCAGCCATGGCCATGGCCGCGGCCTACGTGCACGGGATGGCCGGGACGATCGCGGGGGAGCGGATCGGCTCGGAGGGCGTGGCCGCCGGGGACGTGGCAGAGGCCCTTCCCGCAGCCGTCGAGGCGGTTCGTCGCCGGTAGTCTGAAGTGGTGACGCACATAACCAGGGACGAGATGCGAACCCGCGGCCATCCCGTCTGGGTCGAGGTCGATCTCGCCGCTATCTCCCACAACATCTCCGCCTTGAAGGAACACGCTTCGGGGGCCGAGGTGATGGGTGTCGTCAAGGGCTATGCGTACGGACACGGGAACCCCGAGAGCGCTCTGGCGATGCTCGACGGCGGAGCCACCCGCATCGGCGTCGCCCGTGTCGCCGAAGCGCTGCACCTTCGAGACGCGGGGGTTGACGCTCCGCTCCACGTCTTCACCGAGCCTCCCACAGGTGCGGCCGCCACCATGGTCGAGAACGACCTGACCGCGACCGTCTACACGGAGGCGTTCGCTCGCGCGCTCTCGGATGCTGCGTCGAGCCTCGGTCGACGGGTGCCGGTGCACGTCAAGCTCGATACCGGCATGCATCGCGTCGGGCTTCTTCCGGAGGAGGCTCCGGGGACGATAGATGTGCTCAAGAACCTGCCGGGCATCGAGATCGAGGGGGCCTGGAGCCATCTGGCCGTCGCCGATTCGATCGACCATCCGTTCAATCGCAAGCAACTGGATCTCTTCACCGATCTCGTCGGGAAGATCGAAAGAGCGGGAGTCCCTCTCCGATACAAACATCTGGCGAACTCCGCGGCCACGATGAGCTTCCCTGAGTCGCACTTCGACATGGTTCGGTGCGGGATCGCGTCCTACGGACTGATCCCAGGCCCGGACTTCATGGGCATGGTCGATCTGAAGCCCGCGCTCGCCATGAGGGCGCGCATCAACATGGTCAAAGAGGTTCCCGCGGGTGACCGGTTGTCCTACGGCCTCAGGTACGAACTGAGGGACGCCGGTCGGGTCGTGACGATCCCGGTGGGGTACGCCGACGGTTACGCGCGCGGCTTCTCCGGGAAGGCCGGCGTGCTCATCAAAGGGAAGAGGTACTGCGTGTCGGGCACCGTGTGCATGGATCAGTTCATGGTCGATGTCGGTACAGACGATGTCGCCATCGGAGACACCGCGACTCTGATCGGGCGCGATGGTGGTGAGGAGATCACCGCCGAAGAACTGGCCGAGATCCTCGGAACGATCAACTACGAGGTCACCACCAGGATCCCGTCGCGGGTGCCTCGCATCTACGGGAGCGGTTGATGGCTAACAAGAAGGGCGTGCTTGCCCTAGCGGGAGCGGCCGTCGGTCTCGGCGTAGGGGTCGTAGCCGAGCGCTCAGTGCTCAACCGTCGCCGGCGCAACGACCCGGAGGCCGGAGAACGCTTCGGAACGCGCCGGGGTGAACGTTCTCGCAAGATCACGTTGAGGGACGGAGCGGGCGCGTTCATCGAGGAGGTCGGCCCGGAGTCGAAGATAGGTGTCGTGTTTATCCACGGCTCGGCTCTGCGCACCGACCTGTGGCACTACCAAATGGAGGGCATCGGGGACCAGCGATTGATCTTCTACGACCTGAGGGGCCACGGCCTGTCGGACAAGGGAGACGCCGAGTACACGATCGACACCCTCGCGGAGGATCTCGAAGAGGTGATCGACGCGTGCGGTCTCGAAGAGGTCGTGATCATCGGACATTCGGTCGGCGGCATGATCGCTCTCAAGTTCGCTCTCGCGCACCTCGAGCTGCTCGGGTCGAAGATCAAGGGACTTGCTTTGCTCAACACCACCTACGGCCCGGCGGTGGAAACGCTGGCGGGTGGTGCAGCCATAACGAGGATCGAGCGGGTGACGCGGCGACCGTTCGACCTCCTCGGGACGCAGGCGGAGAAGCTCCAGCGTCTGCGAAAGGTCATCCGACCATCGGACGCGATCTTCTGGAGCGTTGCATATGCAGGCTTCGGTGCCGGAGCCTCTGCCAAGCAGATCGATTTCACGTACGACATGCTGTCCGAAACCCAGGCAGATGTGATCTTCGATCTCATCAAGGCGTACCGGAACTACGACGTCAGGGACAGGCTCTCCGAGGTCAATGTGCCCGCGTTGGTGATCGGTGGAACGCAGGACCGGCTCACTCAATCCCATGCGTCCGAGTACATCTCAGGCGCCCTTCCGAAGTCGGATCTCCATGTTCTGAACGGATGCGGGCATATGTCGATGCTCGAGCGTCACCGGGACGTGAATCAGCTGCTGACGGAGTTCACGGCGAACACCCTGGGACCGGCGCCGGTAGGGTAGGCCACATGATCTACGAAGGCAGGCGATGAAGGATCAGAGGGTTGAGAAGCTGGCGGACATTCTCGTGGACTATTCCGCCAAGGTTAAGGCCGGCGAC
>JBKJZQ010000212.1:0-7584 GCA_046715095.1 Actinomycetota bacterium
TCGTGGCAGCCGTACGAGTTCCCCTTGCCGTCGGAGTTGTGCTTGTAGATGAGGACCGTCTGACTGTCCGGCACGATCTCTTTGGCCGCGCGGATCGAGTCTTCGAGGATCCGCTCGCCCGCCTTGTCCCAGATCACCACATCGCGTGGGTTGGAGCACTCCGGGCTCGAGTACTCCGGATGAGCGTGGTCGACGTAGTAACGCGCCCCGTTGGGAAGGATCACGTTCACGAGACCGGTTTCGTCCTCGTCCGGTAGCTTGGCCCCCGGACGCTCGAACCCGCGAGCGTCGCGCAGGGGGTTCTCCTCCTCGTAGTCCCACTTGACTCGCTTGAAGGCGGGCTTCGCGTAGGCGTTGATGAGGAGCGATGACGTCAGGATCGGGTTGAACTCGGACGTGTCTCGCACCGAGATCCCGTATTCGGTCTCGATCCCACAGATCTTGGGAAATGCCATGCACAAACCCTACGATGCTGGTGGAAGAAAGCGGCTCGTTTCGGAACGCTCTAGAGGTCGCTCTAGAGGTATTGGCCGGTCGTGACCCCTTCGACCTGGCGGCTGCTGTCGCCGTCCTTGGAATGCTCGCCGACCAGGGTGCGGATGTAGACGATGCGCTCGCCCTTCTTGCCGGAGATCTTCGCCCAGTCGTCCGGGTTCGTGGTGTTGGGAAGATCCTCGTTCTCCTTGTACTCCTGCGCGATGGCGCGGATCATGTCGTCCTGGTTGATCCCCTTTGGTTCGCCGGCGATGGTCCGTTTGATGGCGGTCTTCTTGGCACGACGGACGATGTTCTCGATCATCGCCCCGGAGCTGAAGTCCTTGAAATACAGCTCTTCCTTCTCGCCGTTAGCGTAGGTGACCTCGAGGAACCGGTTCTGCGGCTCCGTGGAGTACATGTGCTCGACGGTCTCGTCGACGATCGCCTTGATCGCTCCTTCAGCCGAGCCGTGGTCCTTGATCGCCGACTCGGCGATCGGCAGGTCCGGGGTGAAGTACTTGGAGAAGATGTCCTTCGCCGAATCCTGATCGGGGCGCTCGACTTTGATCTTCACGTCGAGGCGTCCCGGCCTCAGGATCGCAGGGTCGATCAGGTCCTCGCGGTTGGAGGCTCCGATCACGATGACGTTCTTGAGGCTCTCGACCCCGTCGATCTCGGCGAGCAATTGCGGCACGATCGTCGACTCGATGTCGCTCGAGATGCCGGAGCCGCGGGTCCGGAACAAGGACTCCATCTCGTCGAAGAACACGATGACCGGAACGCCCTCTTCGGATTTCTCTTTGGCCCGTTGGAAGATCTGGCGGATCTGCCGCTCGGTCTCGCCGACGTACTTGTTGAGCAGCTCCGGCCCTTTGATGTTGAGGAAGTACGACTGCCGGTCGTTCCTGCCGAGCTTCGCCGCGACCTTCTTGGCGAGCGAGTTGGCGACAGCCTTGGCAACGAGCGTCTTCCCGCACCCCGGCGGTCCGTACAGGAGGATCCCTTTCGGCGGCGAGAGCTTGTGCTCGCGGAAGAGTTCCTCGTGGAGGTACGGGAGCTCGATCGCGTCGCGGATCTTCTCGAGCTGCTCGGCGAGGCCTCCGATGTCCTCGTAGGTGATGTCCGGGACCTCTTCGAGGATCAGCTCCTCGACCTCGGGCTTGGGAAGCTTCTCGAGCGCAAGTCCCGACTTCGTGTCGAGCAGGAGGCTGTCGCCGGTCCTGAGTTTCTCGTCCTTGAGCGGCTCGGCCAGTTCGATCACGCGCTCCTCGTCGGCTCGGCCGATGACCAGCGCGCGCCCGCCTTCGAGCATCTCTTTGATGGTCACGACCTCGCCCTGGACCTCGAACCGCCGGACCTCCATGACGTTGAGGGCCTCGTTCAGCATCAGCTCCTGACCCCGCTGCAACTCGGAGACGGTGATCTCGGGGGCGACGCCGACGCGCAGCTTCCGTCCGTTGGTGAAGACGTTGACCGTCCCGTCGTCGAACGCCTCAAGGAAGATCCCGTAGCTCGCGGGCGGTTGCTTGAGCTTCTCGAGCTCTTCGTTCATCTGTATGACCTTGGCCCGCGCTGCGCCGAGAGTCTCGACGAGTTTCTCGTTGTTGTCGCGGGTGGCGCCTAGTTCCTCGGTGATGTCGGCCAGGCGCTTCTCGAGGCTGCGGATCTTCTTGGGGGCGTCCTCGAGACGGCGACGCGTGAGGGCGAGTTTATCTGCAAGCAGCTTCACCTGCCCCTGTAGCTCCTGGACCTCCCGGTCGTACTCGGAGATCCTTCGTTCCAGATCCCGCTCCGAGACCGCAACCACCTCCCTGGAGCAAAGACTACCCCGCTCACGGAGCAATCCAGGGGGATTTGAGCGCTTCAGAGGTCCTGCGCGCCGGCCAGTTTCCGCCCTGTGATGAGGAACCCGGTGTGGCCGACCATGCGGTGATCCGGTCTGACCGATTGGCCGTCGATGTTCCACGTCCGGAGCAAGGACTCGAACGTCGAGATGAGATCGAAGCCCCGGGCGCGCATCGCCTCGACCGTCTGCGAGACCTGCGGGATCGAGGGGAGATAGCAGCAGAGGATCCCTCCGGGCAAGAGGCTCTCGGTGGTGGTGCCGATCGCATCCCATGGCTCCGGCATGTCGAGGATCATCCGGTCGACACCCGTTTCCTCGATCCCACCGAAGATGTCTCCGACCTTCAGTTCGAGGTTCTCGGGTTTGCCGCCGAGCCCCTCGTACCACGCGTCGACGTTCTCGAGAGCCTGGGCGTGGTGGTCCTCGCGCAGCTCGTAGGAGACGACCCTCCCGCCATCTCCGACTGCGCGGGCGAGCGCGAGAGTGAGCGCACCGGACCCGGTTCCCGCCTCGACGACGAAAGCACCGGGGAAGATGTCGGCCTCGACGAGGATCAGGGCGACGTCTTTGGGATAGATGACCTGAGCACCACGCTTCATCTTCAGCTGGTAGTCGGCCAGGGTGGGACGGAAGACGACCAGCCGGCCTCCCTTGGTGGTGCGTACGTACGACCCCTCGTCCCCGCCGATGACGTCGTCGTGGTTGATGATCCCCATGTGGGAGTGGAACTGTGTGCCGGAGCGCAACGTGACGAGGTAGCGCCGCTCCCGCGAGTCGATGAAGAGGACGCGCTCCCCCGCCACCAGCGGTCGTCGCGCGGTCGTCATCGACTTCTCCCTTGAGGACCCATTTACGAAGGGTAGCCGTCCCGACGTCGAGGATCGCTTCGACCACCTCGAGGGCGGAGTCGATCAGGATGGCGAAACCAACGTTCTCGGCGGAGCCCGCTTGCGCGGCAGCGGTGTTGATCCCCACACTCGTTATCCCATGACGGCAGGATAGGCCGTGGGCGCGGCCTGAACGGCAAGACCTCAGGCGGGGTCCGCGACCTCCACGGCCGCGACCTCGGTCTGTCCTCCCATGATGCCCGCGAGGGCGAAGACGACCAGGTAGCTCCCGCCGGCGAGCTCGAACGACTCGGTAACCTCGTCCGTCACCGCCGTCCAGGAGAGGAGCCCGGAGATCTTCTGGAGCTCGAGCGCTCCCTCGTAGAGGACCTCCCGGCTCTGGGGCTCGACCAGGAACCACTGCTCCGGGTAGACCCCGGCCGGGGCGTTCCATGCGCGATCGACGACGAAGGGCAGCGTTCGTCCGTCCTTGATTGGGATGCCCGAGTCGCCGTGGTCGCGGCGCACCGGACGGATCTCGGCCTGGACGATCTTGCGCTGGTGGCCGTCGATATCGGCCACGAACTGGTTGAGGTGCATCGGGCTCACAGGACCTCGAGGCTGACGATCTTGGCGGCTCCATCGACCTCGGCCCACGTGGAGGCGATCACGACGCTCTCCCCCTCACCCGAATAGCGGATCCGCGCCACGAATCCATCGCCCTGAGGTTCGACCGCGTCGACCTCGGCTTTGGTGAGCGGACGCGGAAGGGCCTTCATGATCGCCGGAGCCGCCGCGGAGGATTCCGGGGTGAGCGCAGCCCCCGCGGTGGCGAAGTCTCCTGCCACGACCGCGTCCCCATGACTCTGGGCAGTCTCTCTGACGGTGCTTTCGTCCACGGTTCCTCCCGGCTCGGGCCCGTTATCGTAGCTCTTCGCAGATCGACGGATCGCTTGATTTGACCACGCGGATGCATCTCGCGGGAGTTACCCGCCGTAGGCTCGGACCATGTGCGTGTTCTGCGATATCGCCGCCGGCGACGTCCCCGCCACCATCGTGTTCGAGGACGATGCCACGCTGGCCTTCCTCGACATCCGGCCGCTCTTCCCCGGCCATGTCCTCGTCGTCCCCAAGGAACACATCGAAACCCTCGCGGAGCTTCCGCCCGGGGCGATCGCTCCGTTCTTCGTGAACGTTCAGAAGATGGCGATCGCGGTCGAAGCGGCCATGGATGCGAAGGGAACGTTTGTAGCGATCAACAACAAGGTCAGCCAGAGCGTCTCCCATCTTCATGTTCACGTCGTCCCGAGACGTCCTAAGGATGGATTGAGAGGATTCTTCTGGCCGCGCCACAGGTACGGGGACGAGGCCCACATCGAGGCCGCCGCGTCGAGCATAAGAGAGGCGCTGGCTTCGTGAGCGGGCTCACCTTCAAGTCGAGGGACGGCCTGGAACTCGTCGGCGAGCTCGATGCTCCCGAGGTGATCGATGCGGCGCTCGTCATCTGCCACGCGCACCCGAACATGGGCGGGACGATGAAGTCCCCGCTCCTGATCGCGCTCAGGGACGCGATGCTCGCCCGAGGTTACGCGGTGTTGCGGTTCAACTTCAGAGGCGTCGAGGGCTCGGAGGGAGAACCGACGACCGGGACCCGGGAGACCGCCGACGCCCATGGCGCCGTCGATCTCATGAAGGAGCGCTTCCCCGAGGTCCCCATCGCTATCGCCGGATGGTCGTTCGGCGGCGCGGTGGCGATCAAGACGGCCGCCGCGAGGGACGACCTCAGCGCGTGTGTGGCGATCGCTCCGGCCGTGGAGGAGACCCCGGGAGTGACCGCCGGCCTTCCGGCTCCGGGCGAGATCGAGATCGGGGTGCCGCTCCTCGTCGTCGTGGGAGCGAACGACGAACACACGCGGCCGCAGGGCTGTGAGGCGTGGGCGGCCGGCGCGGGGGCAAGGTACGAGGAGATCCCCGCGGCCAACCACTTCTTCTGGGCCAAGTACGAGCCCCTGATCGACGCCGTCGCAAGGTTCCTGGAGGAAGTTGTCTGAGGGAGGACCGATGAGATACGGGATCGACATCTCGCAGCACCAATTGACCTGGGACGAGATCTTGTCCCGTACGGGATGGGCGGAGGCCGCCGGATTCGACGGGGCGTGGGTGTTCGACCACTTCAAGCCTCTGTATGGGGACCCGACCGGTCCCTGCCTCGAGGGCTGGACCCTCCTGGCCGCGCTGGCGGCCGCCACCCAGAAGATCCGGCTCGGGACGCTGGTCACCGGGGTGACCTACCGCCATCCTTCGATCCTCGCTACGGAGGCCGTGACCGTCGACCACGTCTCCAGGGGACGCCTCGAGCTCGCGGTGGGGGCCGCGTGGTTCGAGGGCGAACACCAAGAGTTCGGCATCGAGTTCCCCGGCGCCGCGGAACGGGTCCACCGCCTGGAAGAAGCCGTTCAGGTCATGCGGTCGTTGATGACCGAGGACGGCGTGGGCTTCAACGGGCGCTACTACTCGCTCGAGAACGCGTCCTACAATCCCAAGCCGGTGCAGCAGCCGATGCCGCCACTCTGGATCGGGGGCAGCGGCGAGAAGCTCATGCTTCCCCTGATCGCCCGGCATGCCGACGTCTGGCATGCGGGTGGTGACCTCGAGACCCTGGCGCGGAAGTCGGCCCTCATCGACGGTCATGCGACCGACGCCGGTCGGGACCCGAAGGACATCGCCCGGGCCTCCTACCTGTCGGCCTCAGACCCGTTCGACGAGGTCAAGGAGCGAAGAGATGCGCTGGCAGAGGCCGGCTTTGACTACGTCGTGGTCAGCTGGCCGTCCGAAGGAAGAGATCTCATGGACGAGTTCGTGGCCCGGGTGATGAGCTAGTGGTGCACTAGCGGGGGCGGTCGGGGGCCAGCTGCATCACGAAGTCACTGCAGCGCGTTGCTTCTGCGTCCTCGCCGATCGCAGCGGCCGCGGTGCTCAAGCCCGCCAGGGAGCGGATGAACCCGCGGTTCTCCTCGTGCGCCCACGGCACGTGACCGGTCCCCCGCCACCCTGCTCCCCGGATGCGGTCGAGACCCCGGTGGTAGCCGGTCCTGAAGTAGGCGTATGCCGTTACCGCGTCCCCATCGGCGATGGCGCGGTCCCCGAGCTCGGCCCACGCGGTGAGGCAGTCCGGGTACCTCGCTGCCACCGCCCTAACGTGGTCGGTGGACGTGGCGGCTGCAAGTTGTTCCAGCGCGCCCGCCGGTTCCGTGATGCGAGTCTCGTACGGTTCGTTGATCGGGATCTCGGTCATGAGTTGCTCCTACGTCGGGTGAGTCCCCATCATGGACTACGTTCCCGGCCCGGTCATCTGCACGTCGCCCTTCGTGGTGCGGACGAACACCTGCCAGTAGTAGTACAGGTAGAAGTTCTCAGGATCAGCCTTCATCGCACGCGCGTAGGTCTGGATCGCCTTCACGTAGGCCCATGAGCGGTTGTAGCTGTACAGCGCCGATCGCATGTCGCCGGGCGCACCGCTCGCATGGAGGTATCTGCCGGCCGCGATGATCGAATCGTGCGGATCGTTGATGTTCCCTCCGTCTCCGTACGCATCCCATGTCGCCGGCATGAACTGCATGGGGCCCTGGGCACCCGAGGAGCTCGGGCCCTTGATGCGTCCCATGCGACTCTCGATGAGGTTGACCGACGCCAGGTAGTACCACTTGACGCCGAACCGCTTCTCGGCCTTCTTGTAGAACCTCAGCAGGTGATGCGGAGGAGCCGCGGCGTAGATCTCCCAATCTGGAACCTTCTTAACCGGCGAGGACAGCACCGACAGAGCGTGGCCGGCCTTGTAGTTGCGGCGGATGGCGGCCCCGAGCCGGCCCCCGATCCTGCGAGCGACCCTGCGCATGGTTCCGGCATGCGAGTTCAGATGGCGGGCGATGCGCTGGTCCCTGAGGGCGCCGAGGGCGACCGCCTTCGCGGTCCTGTTCCGCGGGGTCCCCTCTGCGATCCAGTACTCGATGTCCTCGGCGAGCGCGCCTCGAAGTCCCTCGAGCTCGCCGGCCAATCGCTCCGGTCCGGTCGGGAATCGGGCCGTCGGTCCCGGGTACTCGTAACCCGAGGGCCCGGTGAGCCCCCCGGCTCCCCCGGCGGCGTCTTCGGGCTCGGTTCGACCGGGAGCGGCGTGCACGCGCTCGTCGTCGTCGATCCGGCCCTGAACCCCGGCCCAGGCGGCGAGAACCAGGATCGTGACGACCCCGACTGCGAACGCCCCTCTCAACCTCATGAGAGCCGTGCCCCTAACCTCATAGGCGTCACCAAACCAGACCCGGCCTCCGTTCACAACCGCCGGCTCACCTCGACACACCCACCTACCATCGAGGGCGGGATCCGTAGTGCGATCCCGCCCTCGACTCTAAACCTATGTGCGCCCCCGTTAGGAGGGGG
>JBKJZQ010000213.1:0-4264 GCA_046715095.1 Actinomycetota bacterium
CTGCTGAGGATCACGTCGTCGAACACGACCTTGATCAAAAGTGGGTTGACCAGACCGATCGAGGACGTGACGAGGATCAGCACCGCGACGAGCCCGACCTTGTTCTTGTAGGGCTTGAAGATCTTGACGATGCGCCTGAAAGTGCCTGCCCTGGCAGGCCTCTCCGGCCGTTCTGGTGGTGCGAGGCGGTGGGATCGTGGCGGCACTGGCAACCTCTATCTTTCCTCTATCGTCCCCAACTGATAGGTAAACGCCTGATAGGTAAACAATTTCGGCCCTCGTGCCTTCCCGCTCTGTTTGGCCGATCGCCCAGGCGATCGGCTCTCGCCGTCTTCCGGGGTCTGACCCCCGAGGCCGCGATCAATTCACACGGTCCGGAGGGCGACGCTGACCCCGTCCCGGAGAGGCACGATGAGAGAACGGAACGCCGGGTCCTTCTTGATCGTCCGGTTGGTCTGGTCGATGATCTTGCCCCAGGCGTCGCGCTGCTCGTTCGGAGGCTCGGTCTCCCGCCCGTTCGGCGGCTCGGTTCCCCTTGCGACGCGACCACTCCAGAGCATGTTGTCACAGATGAACATCCCACCGACCCGCACCCGTTCTCTCGCCCGCTCCCAGGCCTCCGGATAACCGTCCTTGTCGATGTCGCAGTAGACGATGTCGAAGTCTCCGCCGGTGGCATCGAAGGCCTCGAAGGCACTCGCCACGTGGTAATCGATGGGGCCATGAAGACCCGCCCGGCCGAGATAGCCGAGCGCGAGCTTCTCGTTGTCCGGGTCCATGTCGGTCAGGTGGATCTCGCCGTCCGGCCCCGTGGCGCGCGAGAACCAGTACGCCGAGTATCCGTAGCCCGATCCCATCTCGAAGATCCGCTTCGCACCGATGGAGCGAGCCAGAAGTTCGAGCAGTTGCCCGCAGAGCCGGCCGATGATCGGGAACCCGTTGTCCTTCGCCCGCTTCTCCATCTCGAGCAGGACCGGTTCGTCGTCGACCGACGCTAGCTCCTCGAGGTACGTGTTGATGCGTGGGTCCAGGATGTCCATGACGCTCCTTCCTCTAAACGGTGACCGCCTCGTTCAGTTGCGGGTGCAGCGCCGGGTTCGCCGCGACGACTCCGAGGACGGTGCCCTTAGGGGGCAGGAGATCGGTGACCAGACAACCGGCTTCGGCGGCGATCAGCACTCCGGCGGCCCGGTCCCACCGCTCCAGGTACGCCTCGTAGAAACCGTCGACGCGCCCGCACGCTACGGACGTCAGGTCGAGCGCGGCCGATCCGGCGCGCCTGATGTCGCGCGCGCGATCGAGAACCCTCGTGACGACACGCGCCTGATGGCTACGGACGTCGGGGTCGTAGGAGAACCCGGTCGCGATCAGAGCCTGTGCCAGATCGTCTTCGTCGGAGGTGTTGATCGGGCGGCCGTTCAGCATCGCCCCTTCGTTCCGGATCGCCGTGAACGTCTCGTCACGGTTCGGATCATGAACGACCGCGATCACGGCGCCACCTGCGTCTTCGAGCGCGATGCTCACTCCCCACGTCGGGATCCGGTACAGGAAGTTGACCGTTCCATCGAGCGGATCGACGACCCACTCGAGCCCCGTGGTCGACGACCGGCCCGCCCCCTCTTCGCCAAGGATCCCGTCGTCCGGTCGCCGGGATGCGATGTGCTCCACGAGGAGGCTCTCCGCGTCGCGGTCTGCGTCGGAGACGAGATCGGTTGGCGTGGACTTCGTTCCGACCCCCGTCGCCGTAGCACGGAACCTCTCCAGCAGCAGCTCGCCTGCTTTCCGCGCACCTGAGACGGCGATGTCGAGCAGCTCTTGGTTCGTCACTGCATCCAGTCTACGGGCGGCCTACCGGCGTTCGGGAAGGGACTCCTCGACCATCTCCCACGCCTTGCGGGCGGCGATCAGAACCGGATCCCATACCGGTGAGAACGGCGGGGCATAGGACAGATCGACCTGGTGCAGGTCGTCCACCGTCATCTCGTTCCAGAGGGCGATCGCGAGCACATCGATCCGCTTCGCCGCTCCTTCTCGCCCGATGATCTGCGCCCCCAGTAACCGGCCCGAGCGCGCCTCGACCGTCATCTTCACCTTCATCTTCGTAGCGCCCGGGAAGTATCCGGCGCGGGTCGTCGATTCGACGATCGTTGTGAGGAATTCGAACCCGGCAGCACGAGCTTCGGTCTCCTTCAAACCGGTGCGCGCAACCTCGAGCTCGCAGACCTTCGACACTGCAGTGCCGACCACACCGGGAAAGGTCGCGTACCCGCCACCGAGATTGATGCCGGCGACACGGCCTTCCTTGTTCGCATGCGTTCCGAGGGCGAAAGCGACCCCCTTGCGGGTGATCCGGTGGAACTTCTCCGCACAATCTCCGGCCGCCCACACTCCTTCCGACCGGGTGTGCATCCGTCGATCCACCGCTATCCCACCCGAGTCCCCGATCCCAATCCCGGCGGCCTCGGCCACCTCGACGTTCGGCCGTACCCCCAGACCGAGCACGACGATGTCCGTGGGAACGTCGCCTTCTTCGGTAGCGACCGCGGTGACCGAACCGCCGGTCACGTGGAAGCCGGTGATCCTCTGCTCGGTGCGGACATCGATGTTCATCTCCCTCATCGCATCGGCCACGAGTGCTCCCATGTCGGGGTCGAGCGTCGTCATCGGCTGAGGATTCCGATCCAGGAGCGTGACCTGGATACCGCGGTCGACCATCGCCTCGGCCATCTCGAGCCCGATATAACCTCCACCGACAACAACGGCCCTTTCCGGCTTCCGTTCTTCGATCGCCTTCTTGATAGCGAGCCCGTGGTCGAGCGTCTGGACCCCGAAGATCCCGTCGGCCTCGGCCCCGTCGAGGTTCGGCCTCTTGGGAACCGCTCCGGTGGCGACCATCAGGTGATCGAAGCCTTCCCACCTCTCGCTCCCGCCGGCGGGCATGACCTTCACCCTTCGGCCCGGGAGATCGATCTCGGTGACCTCGTGCCGGAGGTGGACGGCGATGTTCCGAGCCGCGAACTCCTCAGGGGTCCGGGCGATCAGCTCGTCGAGGTTGCGGACGGTCTCGCCGACGAAGTACGGGATGCCGCAGGCGGAGTAGGACGTGAAGTTGCCCCGTTCGAAGCCAACGATCTCGAGGTCGTCGGGCCCCCTCCTGCGGCGTGCTTGCGATGCCGCGCTCATCCCGGCCGCGTCACCGCCGATCACGATCAACCTCTCCACCATCCATCCCCCGTTCGCGTCGTCTCGCGTCGATCCGCCCCACCACCTTCGCGCATCGGCGTCCGAGGGCAGCCGCGGGCTCTACGACCTTCGGACGCCTCCTTTCTAGTCTTTCGTCATGAGCCAGCTTCTGGCCCGCTCACCTTGATACGTATCGGTATCCAGGACCTGCTTGATCTTGCGGAAGCTGGCCTTCTCGTAGCACCTCTGGGCTCCGTGGTTCTCGAGGTCGGTCGTCAGGGAGACCGAAGATGCGTCGAGCTCATCCAACAGATAGTCGGACAAGAGGGTCACTATCCGGGTACCGACGCCTCGGCCGACCTGCTCGGGATCGCCGATGAAGATGTCCAGGCTGTAGGTCCAATCATCGAAGGGGACGCCCACCTCCCCGGCGTGGTCGGCATAGTCGCGCCACCTATAGAACTGAACGAAGCCGATCGGCTTCCCTCGGAGCTCGACGATGCAAGCCTTCGATACCGCATCGGGGGGTATGTCCGGTCGGTACTCCTCTTCGGCCGAGGCGCGCGTCAGCGGCGGCAGATCCGGGTCCCACCACCGGCGCACATGGGGCCGGTTCCTCCACCCGACCATGAGGTCGTAATCGCTCTGACGGTCACGCATCCGGCGGATGGCCAGATCATCCTCGGCAGCAATTCCCTCTGGGTCCATTCCCGTTCCTCTTCATCATCCGGGCTGAGTTCACGGTGCCGGAGTCTCCTTACTCCAGGATGCGAACTCCCAAACACTGCACCCTAATCAGCGCATTGCCGGGTCAAGGCGTTTCCTGCGATCGAGCACGACGGTCGCAGCGTCGGCGTCGTCAGCCCGAAGATCCAGAAGATGACGGAGAACCTTTTGCACATGTTCTCCGAGGGCCCCGGCGGCTCCGAAGCCCGGGGCGAGGCCGACAGCGCGAAACTTTCGAGCTGGCTCCGCCGGGAAAGCCCTGTGGCGAGCGGCGCATCTGAGAGGCGCCATCTAAGAGGATTGAGCCCAGGCAGCCTCCCACGGTCAGATAAGATGGCCTGTTCCCACCCACAGG
>JBKJZQ010000214.1:0-3722 GCA_046715095.1 Actinomycetota bacterium
CGATGCGGTAACGTCGCTCCTGGCAGGGGTTCCACAACCCGCTCCCGATAGGGCTCCATCCCGGTGAGGACATCCTTCTCCTACACAAGTGGCTACCCTTTTTCCACACCGATTGCTACCCTTTTGCCACAGGTGATCGCTCGTTCCGACCCGAAGGGTCGGCAGTCTTGGAAGGAACGGCCCTCGCGTTACATCGAGGGCCTTCCGGTGGGAGTTTGCTTACCGACATGGCGAAGAGGGACGACCGGCTGGCCGAACTGGAAGCCGAGATGGAGCGCCCCGAGAGCGAGCGCCTCACATGAAGGCCTACGGAACCGAGATCGCGCGCTTGCTCGAAGAAGCCGAGACGACCGCTAACCGGCTGCGCACCGCGGCCGAGAACGAAGCCCGCTCCCGGACCGAAGACGCGCGACGATGAGGTTTCGGAGGCTTAATTTCGCCGTCCCTCCACTATGCTGGGCCCTCCAAGGATCCCGAAACCAAGGGATCCCGAAACTAGGAGCCCACGTGCCCGAAGCAGTGATCGTTTCCGCCGCCCGCACTCCCGTAGGCCGGGCCAAGAAGGGCTCGCTCGTCGGTGACCGCCCCGACGATCTCATGGCGTTCGCCATCAGGGAGTCGCTCGCCAAGGTCCCGGAGGTCGATCCCGGCGAGGTCGTCGACGTCATGATCGGGTGCGGCTTCCCCGAGCAGAAGCAGGGGATGAACCTCGGCCGCCGCGCCGCCCTCTTGGCCGAGCTGCCGCAGCACGTCCCCGGAACGACCGTGAACCGCTTCTGCGCGTCGTCGACCCAGACGATCCGGATGGCGTTCCACGCGATCAGGGCCGGGGAGGGCGACGTGTTCATCTCCGGTGGCGTCGAGTCGATCAGCCAGGTCGACGGGTACCCCAAGGACATGGACGAGCTGCACCCGAAGCTCTTCGGCGACGACGCCCTCATCGCCAACGTCTACATCCCGATGGGCATGACCGCCGAGAACGTCGCCAAGCAGTACGGCGTCGAGCGCGAAGAGATGGACCGCTTCGCGCAGCGCAGCCAGGAACGCGCGGTTGCCGCGCAGGAGCGCGGCTTCTTCGATTGGGAGATCTCGCCGTACACGAACGCCGCCGGCACAGTCGTCGAGAAGGACGACGGTCCGCGTGCGTCCTCGACGCTCGAGAAGCTGCAGTCCCTTCCGCCCGCGTTCGATCCCAGCGGTGTCGTCACCGCGGGCAACTCATGTCCGTTGAACGACGGAGCGGCCTCACTCGTCGTGATGAGCGACGAACGCGCCGGGCAGTTGGGCGTCACTCCCCTGGTCCGCATCGTCGCGACATCGGTCTCGGGGGTCGAACCCGAGATCATGGGTGTGGGACCGATCGAAGCGGTTCGTAAGGTTTTCAAACAAGCCGGCATGTCGATGGGCGACGTCGACGTTATGGAGCTCAACGAGGCGTTCGCCGCTCAGGTGATCGCCGTGTGCCGCGAGGTCGGGATGGATCCGTTCGACGATCGCTTCAACCCGAACGGTGGAGCGATCGCCATCGGACACCCTTACGGGATGACCGGCGCCCGCATCATGGGAACCATGATCAATCAGCTGAGAGATACGGACAAGACGATCGGACTCGAGACGATGTGCGTCGGTGGGGGCCAGGGCATGGCCGTGATCATCGAGCGCCTCTAGCCACAGGCTGGCGGCAGAGGCTCTCGACGAGGGGAACCAGGTCCATGATCTGGGTCTTCACCAGGAACTCGTCGGCCCAGTCGGGGGTCGTCTGGAGTGCGGCCGAGAACGCGACGATCTTCATCGCGGGACAGTGCTCGCGCATGAACGCGGCGGTTTGCTCCCCTTCCCAGCGCGGCATGCAACAGTCGAGGACGACGACATCGGGATTGAGGTCGCACGCGAGCATCGCGGCCTCGAAGCCGTCCTGAGCGACGCCTCCGATCCGGAAACCTCCGTGGATCTTGAACATCATCGCGAGGACCTCTCGCATCGAGGGATCATCATCTACGAGAAGGACAATGGGGCGTTCCATGTCCGTAGCATCGGCTCATCGCCCCCTCCGATTCATCGTACTTACTGCTTAGGGTCCCCTCCCGAAGTGCCCCCTTTGCGGGGTTATGCGATGATCGCGATGACCTCGGTGGTGGTCCCCGCGGGCGCTGGCGGCACGAGGTTCCCTTCGACCGCCCGGCCGTCGACGACAAGACCGGAGACCCGACCGGTGACCGCGACGAAGTTCCACGCAGCCGAACCGGGGACCAGAAGTCGCCGTCCCGTGCGTCGCGCAGATAGAGGTAGCGCCCTCCGGTATTCAGAGGGGCGTTGGCCTGATCGTCGAAGCGTCTGAAGCGCGTCGGGGGGCATTCCTTTGCGAGAGGTCGTGCCGAGCATACAAGTTGGCGACTTGCGGTACCGCCCGATTCGGGCCAATATCGAACCGATCGTTGCGGCGATCCGAACAGAAGTGGTTCGTCTCGACGAACCGCCGAACAGCATGGGAGAAGAGATGGCCGGGATCGTCCTCGAGGACGTCTGGAAGGTCTATCCAGACGGAACAGAGGCCGTTCGCGCGCTGGATCTCAACATCGCAGACAAAGAATTCGTTGTGCTGGTTGGCCCATCTGGTTGCGGCAAGACCACGGCGCTGCGCATGGTCGCCGGCCTGGAAGCCATCTCCAAAGGTTCCGTTCGGATCGGAGACCGCGTGGTCAACGACGTTCCTCCTAAGGAACGGGACATCGCGATGGTGTTCCAGAACTATGCGCTGTATCCGCACATGTCCGTCTACGACAACATGGCCTTCGGTCTGAAGCTCCAGAAGGTTCCCAAGTCTGAGATCGACAAGCGGGTACGCGAGGCGGGCCAGATCCTCGGGCTCGGCGAACTCCTCGACCGGAAGCCGAAGGCACTCTCCGGCGGACAGATGCAGCGCGTGGCCATGGGTCGTGCCATCGTCCGCCATCCCCAAGCCTTCTTGATGGACGAGCCTCTCTCGAACCTGGACGCCAAGCTCCGCGTGCATATGCGCTCGGAGATCGCGCGCATCCAGCACGAGCTCGAGGTCACCACGATCTACGTTACGCACGACCAGGTCGAGGCGATGACCATCGGTGACCGGGTCGCGGTGATCCGCAAAGGGGAACTCCAGCAGGCAGACACGCCGCAGACGCTGTACGAGAATCCCGTCAACCTCTTCGTAGCCGGCTTCATCGGATCGCCGGCGATGAACCTGCTCGAGGCCACGCTCGGCTCCGCCGGCGACGGCCTCGCCGTCGAGATCGGGGGGTTCCGGTTGCCGGTACCGGACGAGGTCCTCTCGAAGCGCCCCCGCCTACGCGAGTACGACGGCCGGAAGATCATCCTCGGGATCAGGCCCGAAGACATGGAGGACGCGTCGCTCGTGTCCGACGCCCCCGCCGACCGGCGCATCTCATCGGTGGTCGACCTGAGCGAAGCACTCGGCTCCGATGTCCTCATCCACTTCGCGATGGAAGCTCCGCATGCGATAACAGAGGACGTCAAAGAGCTGGCGATCGATGTGGGCCAGGAGGCCCTGGAGAAGGTGAAACAGGGGGCTGAAGGAGGACAATCCGAGGTCATAGCACGGCTCAACCCGCGCACCGAGGCTCAAAAGGGGGGCCGGATCGAGTTGGTGGTCGACACCCATCGTCTGCATTTCTTCGACCCAGACGACGGCTCGGCCATCACGTCACCCGGCGAGGGATAACCAA
>JBKJZQ010000215.1:0-3892 GCA_046715095.1 Actinomycetota bacterium
GAGAACGCGACCAGGTTGATGTTGACCGAGTTGAGCATCAGCTCGATCGACAGCAGGATCAGGACCGCATTCTGCCGGGCGAGGACACCGTAGACGCCGATCGAGAAGAGCAGCGAGGACAGGATCAGCAGGTAGGTAACCGGCATCAGTCGCGCCTCGCTATGACCACGGCGCCGATGAGCGCGGCGAGCAAGAGGATCGAGACGACTTCGAACGGCCACACGAACGACGAGAAGATGACCTCGCCGATCGTCTCCGCCCGGGTCCCGCTGGCATCGGAAAGCGCTATCTTCTGCCCGCCGAACGCGTCGACGACGATCCAGGTTGTGACCGCGAACAGGGCCCCGGCGGTCAGTGCCGCAACCAGTCGCTGGTCGTTGTCGAACTTTCCCTTGCCGATCGGGGCGCGGGTCAGCATGAGTCCGAACAGCATCAGGACGACGATCGCCCCGACGTAGACGAGCACCTGGACCCACGCGACGAACTCGGCCAGCAACAGCACGAACAGAGCCGACGCACCGAGAAGCGTGACCACGAGATAGAGGGCGGCGTGAACGACGTTGCTGCTCGTCACGACCCGCAGGGCGGACGTGCCCATCATCACGAAAAGGGCCCAGAAGACGACGAGCTGCCAGGTATCAACCATTGGGATCTTTCTTTGCCTGCTCAGCTTTGGTCGGCGCCGACGGGACCGGCTTGGCGACGTCCACCGGGGTCGGGGCTCGTTTGATCCCGCGCTCGGCCTTGACCCGGGCGACCTTGGCGCGGGCCTCGGCAACCTGAGGAGACGATCCATGGTCGAGCTGCTCCTTCAGGACCTGGCGGTAGACGGCCTCCGGGTCCTCGGTTCGCTCGAGCGCCACCGGGTGGGCGGCTTCCTGAGGCACCTGGATCTGAGGCACGCCCACTTCGGGTGCGGGCCGGTCCTCGGTGGGCAGGGTGGTCGCGTCCGCTCGCTCCTCGACCGGAGTCGTGGGGGCGGCCGCCTTCGGCGTCTCCACTGGGTGTGCGGTCGCTACCTCGGCCGCAGGTGCAGGTGCCGGCGCTGCTTGAGCGGGTCGCTCCGGGGCCGCCGAAGAGGTGGGGGTTGCCGGGGTCGCGCCCGCCGCGGGGATCGTCGTCTGGGTCGCGGCGGGAGTGGTCTGGAGAAGCGAAGGCTCACCCGGGAGGTCGGCGCCGTGCTCGAGAGGTGGCGGCGGAAGGACCGTGGCCATCCAGTCGGACAGCTTCTCCTTCTCGTGGGTCAGATGCCGGATGTCGAACTCGGCGTACTCGAACTCACGGCTCCAGAACAGCGCGTCGTAGGGACAGACCTCGACGCAGATCCCGCAGTACATGCACAGCGCGTAGTCGATCGCGAACCGATCCAGGACGTTCCGTTTGCGGGCCCGGCCCCCTTCACGCTTCGGAGGCAGTTCTTCTTTGTGCGAGTCGATGTAGATGCACCAGTCGGGGCATTCGCGGGCGCACAGCATGCAGACCGTGCAGTTCTCTTCCTTCAGCGCGATCACGCCCCGGGTGCGGGGGGGAAGATCCTGCTTCTCGTCCGGGTACTGGATGACCGCGGTCTTTTTGAAGAGGTGCTTGAAGGTGACCGCCATGCCCTTGAGCAGGCCCAAGCCGATCCCCGGCCTGCGCGCTCGTTCCAGCTTCCTGTCGTCTATCGCCACTGGCTCATCCCTTTATCGACTCCGGTGCATACAGGACCCACGCCCCGACGGCCAGGATAAGAGCGAGGCCGACGGGGATCAGGAACTTCCAAGCGAACTTCTGCAGTTGATCCTCGCGGACTCGCGGGAACGTAGGACGCATCCACAGGAACAGGAACACCATGAACGCGAGCTTGCCGAAGAACCAGACGAACCCGGGGATCACCTCGAGCGGCTCCCAGGGGACTATCGGCTTGTAACCGCCGAGGAAGAGCGTCGCGGCGATGCCCGCGAACGCCACCATGTGGCCCATCTCGGCAAACATGTGAGCAAAGATGTAGCGCATACCGGTGTACTCGGTGAACGGCCCCGTGATGATCTCGGACTCCGCGACCGGCATGTCGAACGGGATACGAGTCATCTCGGCAACGGAGCCGACCGTGAACAACAAGAAGGCGACCTGACCGATGCCGATCGGCCACAGGGCGAACGGCCAGTCCTGGGCTTCGACTATCCCGTTGAGCGACAGGGTGCCCGCCAGCATCGCGACGGCGGCAGCCGCCAGCACGATCGGCAGCTCGTAGGCGATCAGCTGAGCCGCGGAGCGGAGCGCGCCGATCAGCGCGTACTTGTTGGCCGACGACCAGCCGGCCATGATCAGACCGATGCTCGAAACCGAACCGATCGCCAGCAGGTAGAAGAGCCCGAGATCGAGGTTCTCTATCATCAGCGTGCGATCGATCGGGATGACGAGATAGATCATGACCACCGGCACGAAGATCGCGACCGGGGCCAGCTTGAACACCCTCTTGTCCGCGGCGTCCGGGATGATGTCCTCCTTGTAGAGGAACTTGAGCCCGTCGGCGAGCGTCTGCGCCCAGCCGTGGAAGCCACCGGCGTACATCGGACCGAGGCGATGCTGCAGGTGAGCCATCACCTTGTGCTCGGCGTAGCCGCCCACGAGCGCGGCCATCGGCACTACGCCGAGGATGATCGCGACCTTAACGATGATGATCTGCCACTCGGTGAGGTTGAGTTCCATCAGCGGTCGATGTCTCCCAGAACGAAGAAGAACGAGCCGAGGATCGCGATCATGTCCGAGACATAGGTCCCGTGTAGCACGTGGCTCAGCGCGGAGACGTTGTTGTACGACGGCGTGCGGATCTTGAGCCGGTACGGGGTGCGATCGCCGTTGCTGATGAGGTACATGCCAAGCTCGCCCAGTGGGTTCTCGGTACGCACGTAAACCTCGCCCTTCGGTGCCTGGACCACCCGGGGCACCTTGCCCATGATCGGCCCCGGCGGCATCCCCTCGATGGCTTGCTCGACGATCTTGGCCGACTCGACGACCTCGTGGACCAGCACCCAGAACCGGTCGAAGCAGTCACCGTTGGGAGCCGAACAGACCTCGAAATCGAAGTCCTCGTAAGACAGATACGGCTGATCCTTGCGGACGTCGAAGCCGATATCCGATCCCCGAGCGATCGGTCCCGAAACCCCGTACGAGTACGCGACCTCCTTGTCCAACACTCCGACGTTGATGGTCCTCTGTTTGAAGATCTCGTTCCCGGTCAACAGGTCCTCGTACTGGGATAACCGGTCGATGACCTGTCGGACGCCCTTGAGGGCCTGGTCGAAGAAGCCGCGCGGCACGTCTTCCTTCAGCCCCCCTGGGCGGAAGAACCCGAAATGCATGCGACCGCCGGTCGCCATCTCGAGCGCCATCTGGATGTCCTCACGCTCGCGGAACGCATAGAACGTGGGGGTGATCGCACCGAGTTCCGCCCCGAAGCTGGCGAAGAACATCAGGTGGTTGAGGATGCGGTTCATCTCGGCCATCGCAACCCTGAGATACGTAGCTCGCGGCGGGACCTCGATCTCCATCAGCTTCTCGAGTGCGAGTGCCAGCGGTAGTTCGTTGTTGATCCCCGAGAGCCAATCCATCCTCGACACGAGGTTCGTGATCTGCCGGTAGTCCCGCTGCTCCACTAGCTTCTCGTAACCGCGGTGCATGTAACCGATGATCGGCTCGGCATCGAGAATCTTCTCGCCGTCGATCGTAGCCAGGAGGCGCAACACACCGTGGGTCGCGGGGTGCTGCGGACCAACGTTGAGGATCATCTCCTCGGTGCCGAAACGACGCTCGGACTCCACGAAGCTCCCTTCCGCGTCGAGCTGAGCGTGGCGCGCTATCTCGCTCGCGTCCACCGGCTCCGTCCTCGGGTCGCCTATCGCCATCAGCG
>JBKJZQ010000216.1:0-13522 GCA_046715095.1 Actinomycetota bacterium
CGATCGTCGAGGGCTTCGTGCCGACCCGGGACGCCACCATCGTGACCCGGATGCTGGCCGCCGGCGCGACCATCACGGGCAAGGCCGTGTGCGAGGACCTGTGCTTCTCCGGCGGCTCGCACACCGCCAGCACCGGGCCGGTGCGCAACCCGTGGGACGAGACGCGCTCGGCCGGCGGCTCGTCGTGCGGCAGCGCAGCGCTGGTCGCCGGCGGGGTCGTGGACATGGCGACCGGCGGTGACCAGGGCGGGTCGATCCGCATGCCGGCGTCCTACAGCGGGATCGTCGGGCACAAGCCCACTCACGGCCTGGTGCCCTACACCGGCGCGTTCCCGATCGAGCAGACGATCGACCACGTCGGACCGATGACGCGCACCGTCGCCGACGCCGCGTTGATGCTCTCGGTCATCGCCGGCCCGGACGGCCAGGACCCGCGCCAGCCCGCCGGCCTCGTGCCGCAGGACTACCTCGCCGCGATCGGGCAGAGCGCCGAGGGGCTGCGGGTCGGTGTGCTGACCGAGGGCTTCGGCCACGCCAACTCCGACCCGGGCGTGGACGGGGCCGTCCGCGCCGCGGCCGACGCCCTGCGGGCCGCCGGGCTCGTCGTCGAGGACGTCTCGGTGCCGTGGCACCTGCACGGGGCCCGGATCTGGGACGTCATCGCGACCGAGGGCGCCACCGCCCAGATGGTGGACGCCAACGGCTACGGCATGAACTGGGAGGGCCTGTACGACCCCGAGGTCATCGAGTACTACGGCAACCAGTGGCGCGAGGACGGAAGCCAGTTCTCCGAGACCGTCAAGCTCGTGCTGCTGGCGGGGCGCTACGCGATCGACCGCTACCGGGGCAAGCACTACGCGATGGCCCGCAACCTCGTCCCGCAGCTGCGCGCCGCCTACGACGAGGCGCTGTCGCGCTACGACGTGCTCGTCATGCCGACCCTGCCTGTGCAGGCGTCGGTCATCCCCGCGGCCGACGCCCCGCGCGAGGAGGTCATCGCCCGCGCGCTGGAGATGATCGCCAACACCGCTACCCTCGACGTCAGCGGCCACCCGGCCTGCAACGTCCCGGCGGGCCTGGTGAACGGGCTGCCGACCGGGATGATGATCGTGGGCAAGCACTTCGACGACGCCACCGTCCTGCGCGTGGCGCAGACGTTCGAACAGGCGGTCGGTGGGTTCCCGGCGCCGCAGGATCGCCGGTTATACGTGTGATGGTGGTCGGCGTGACGCCGGCCGGCGAGGTCGCGGTGGGTGGCTGGCGCCCGGGCCCGATAAGCGTGCGTGGTGGGGCTTCTGATCAGCTCTCAGGCCGCCCGCTCCGCCGCGTTTGCCCTGGTCGGGGGCTCGCACCGTGGGTGAACATCGTCGGGTAGTCCCTCCCGATAACACTGCCGCTCACGCTGACGGTCGGGGGCGTTCGGCGTCGCTGGAGGGAGCCTGGAGTGGGTCGACTGGTGGAACAACCGGCGTCTGCTGGAGCCGATCGGGATGATCCCGCCAGCCGAAGCGGAAGCCGCGTACTACAGTCAGATCATCCCGGTCATCGAGGTCGGGACTCAAACAAACGAGCCTCTATGAAAGTCGGGGCGGTTCATTTCTCCCTTTGATCGAGCCGTTGACAGCTCGAATGCTGAGGGGTTCAGGGCGCAGGGTGGGGCCAATTCGAGGCGGATTCCAGCTATCGTCGCAACACGACGACTGCAATTAGACGAATAGTAGTTGGGATCTCGACGGTTAGCGGATTTGCGCGCCGGCAAGTTGGATGAGGGGCCTCCCCGTACGCTCGGACCACGCACCGACGGCCGCCGTGAGAGCCAGGACGCTGCCGTAGAGAACATTTCGGCCGCCTTGCCGGATGATGAGTGCCCCGTGTGATCGGAAGGCTCGGCGTTTGCAAGCCAGGGCGATGATATCCCTAGCGGCGCGTTCCCCGATCCAAGGCCCGGCGGGCAGGCGGGTCTCCTGGGCGAGTCCGCTCGGGGCGTTGGAATCATGTCCGCCGAGCCATTCGTCGAGCAGGCCGAGGGCGACGCCGATGCAGCCGGCGACTGTCGCCGACTTGCCGTCGGGCGCGTCCGGTGGCACGGACTCGAGGATCGCGTCGGCGAGCTCCGTGTTGTCGTCGGCGATAGCTTCAACGACCAAGCGCAGAGTCGTGACGGCGTGATCGCGCGCCTCACCGATGGGAGTGAAGCGGGCCAGGTTGAGTCGCTCGACGGCGCGATCCAGTGCCGCTTGCAGGGTGGCTGGATCGGCGGCGTCGATGTTGTCGACGTCGATACCTTCCTCCGCCAGCAGTGGCGCCAACTCACGCAGCGTTTCCTCGGCCAGTCCGGGTGTGTGCTGGATCACCGGCGTTCCTGGTGGTGGTTCCTGTCCGGGCCGTCGCCTGTTTCCCATGGGGATCATTGTCGCCGCGACTGCGGCCAAGCTCATCCAGGCCGCTCGTGGCCGTCGGCCTGTCCGAGCAGCTGCGACAGGACCGCGGCGGGACTCTGCCACCCCAGGGTCTTGCGGGGACGGTCGTTCAGTTCGGCGGCAACCGCGTCTAGTTGCTCAGCGTCGTGCACGCTCAGGTCGCTGCCCTTAGGGAAATACTGACGTAGCAGGCCGTTGGTGTTTTCGTTGCTCGGCCGCTGCCACGGGCTGGCCTTGTCGCAGAAGAACACCGGAATGCTCGCCGAAGTGATCTCGGCATGCCGCGCAAGCTCTGTGCCTTGATCCCAAGTCAAGGAGCGACGCAACGATGCTGGGAGCTCCGCGAAGGCGTTGATGATCGCGTCGCACACCTCTTCAGAGGTGTGCTGACCGGGCAGGTGCAGCAAGATGGTGAATCGTGAGCAGCGTTCAACCATGGTGCCGATCGCGGACCGGTTGGCGGCGCCGGTGATCAAGTCACCTTCCCAGTGCCCCGGCACGGTTCGGTCGCTAGCCTCGGCGGGACGCTCATCGATCATGGTCATGTCCACGAGGGTGCCGGGACGACGAGCGTCGGCGCGGCGGTGGGGCTTGCGACGTCGCCGACCGGTGCGTAGCGCCTTGGGCATCTCACGATGCAGTCCACCCAGTTCGGGGCGGTAGACCGCTTGGTAGATCGTCTCCGGAACCACGTGTCGTTCGGGTTCGTCGGGGAACTCAGTATCCAGCGCCTGGCTGATCTGTTCCGGGCTCCACCGCTTCTTCAGCCGATCCGCTACGAACTTGCGCAGCACCGGGTCGTGGTTCAGCTTGCCGCGGCCGGGCCGCGCCCGCCGGTCGGTGGCCAGCCGCTGCGCCGTGAACGGCCGATACTTACCCGTCACCGGATCACGGTTGCGCCGCAGTTCCCGACTTATCGTTGACGGACTGCGGTCGAGCTCGGCGGCGATGAACCTCATGCTATGTCCGGCGCGATCTAAGTCGGCGATGCGAATCCGCTCGTCCTCAGACAGATAGCGGAGCGAGATCTCCGTCTCGCGGGCTTGGACCACAGGTAGATAATGCAGCCGCTTGCCACCGCTGTTCGTGATTTCCCGCCCGTATCGCCAGCGTGTCCCCGTCCGCCGGTTGATCCCCACGATCCGGCACGCTTCAGCGTTCGGCACACCTCGCGCGATCAACCTCGCGAACGACTCGCGCTTCTCCGTCTGTGGCAGCGGGCCCGGCCGTCGATATCCCATCGCAACCCCCAGACACCTCAGGTGTTGCGACGATCACTAGAATCCGCCTGATCGCGGTGGGGCCACTGGGGGTTGAAGTTCTCAGCCGATAAGGCAGAATGACCATGGTCCAGGCGACCGAGGGCAACTGGTGTCCTCTCCACCTAGCCATGCGCTTCGGGAGGCACACATTGAGCCAGGCCGCACCTACCCCACAAGAACAGACCTCGGGCTCCCCGGCCCGGGATGCATCATCGATCGTCGCGATCGTGTGCGGTGTTCTAGCTCTCCTTGCGGCGTTCATCGTGTACTGGCTGGTGCTGGTCTCGGTCGGGCTCGGCATCGTTGCCGTCATCCTTGGGTTACGAGTCCGCAGTAGGTCGGGTACCGACGTAGCGCGCCGGGAACTTGCTGTAGCCGCCATCGTTCTTGGTCTCGTCGGCATCTTGGCTACCCCAGCAGCACTCATGATCTCTAAGGCGGGCGAGGAGTGGGGGCGCGATTGCGCCCTCGGTTCACCTGATCCGAACTGCTGATCACGCTCGGCTTCTGTCAGTTCCTAAAAGGGGAGGGTTTCAGACGCGTCCACACGGCGTGCTTCGGTTGATCGTGGCGGTCACTGTCATCACGGCGATGGTCCTCACAGCGTGCGGGGAGGATGACAGCGACGCCCCGGTCGCGCAACCCACCCCACAGGAAACGGTCGGCGACGGCGATCTGGAGTTGTACTGTTCGCTTGCGCAGAAGCTGAAGCGAGCAGGATCCAAATTCTTGGAACGTGAGCTAGATGAGGAAGCCACCCAAGAAGACGTCCAAAAGGCTCGGGCAGAGTTCGTCGCAACCCACCCGGCCCTTATCGAGGAGTATTTCGAAGCGGCCCCGCTCGAGATCCGAGCCGACCTGGAGATCCTCATCGCGTCCTTGACAGCAGGCGAGGGACCCGGTCCCAACGTCGACAAGGAGCAGCAAACACAATCAGCCGACAAGAGGGTCCAACAGTTCGAGAAGGAAAACTGTTGACAGCGTTATTGGAGTCGGCGAGGGAATAGAACCCTCGTCTTTGACTCGAACGCAGCTCTTGGTCGCTTCGGTCGCGGCACGGCGTGATTGGGAGGGGATTCAGACAGCTCCGCATTTTGGTCGGAGGTCGTGTCTCTGCTCTCAGAGCCTCAGCGGTTGCTCGACATGGCCACTGACTACCTGGGTACTCGTGGCGAGCGGATCGAGGTCGAGCGCGACCAGGCCACCACACTGGATTCCAAGATCGCGAAGCTCGAGCGAGCGGCCCGCTTCCGTACTGAGCGAGGGCGCTAAGGCGGGGCTAGACGCCGCCGCTATTCGTCTTGCTTCGGCCAACCTCAATGAGGAGCTCGCCGCCCTTCGGCGTCACCGTGAGCAAGTGGAGGGTTGGCGTGCCGAGGCAGTGGCCGAGGGGGATCGAGTCCGCCAGCTTTGGGAACTGGCCGAGGTGGCCCAACAGCGGCTCCATTCCATGACGTCCGCCCAACAGGCCGAGGTTTATGACCTGCTCCAACTCCGAGTACACATCTCGGGTTACCGTCCGCTGACCCTTCGGATCGAGGGGTCGGTGTGCTCTGCAGCGTCACTTTCCCAGGTCAGAGGGGGTAAGGGCGCGACTCGGGCACCCAAGGTAGTGGGCCGCCAGGGACTCGAACCCTGCCCGCCGGATTAAAAGTCCGGTGCTCTACCAGATGAGCTAGCGGCCCACGAGAGAGACAGACTATCGGGCGGCGGGGTGCTGCCTCCGCACGATCAGCGTGAGGCCGTCGACGTCGATGACCTCGACCTCGTCGCCGGCGTCGGCTCCGTCCTCGCAGCGAGCGGTCCACAGTTGTCCGTTCAGGTGGACCTGGCCCTCGGGTCTGCAGGTTCTGGTGACCCTGCCGAGCGTCCCGGCGATCGCCTCGACGCCGGTGATCGACCTGACCCCGCGCCAGCGCAGATAGAGCCAGACCTCGAACACCTCCCAGACCATGAGGGGGATCAGGGCCAAGTAGCGCCATGGAGGCTCGAGGAAGATGAACGAGAGGATGGTGCCGATCACGAGACTCACGGTTCACTCCCTCCCGCGCGGGACCAAGCGGTAGCCGACGTTCCTTTTCGTCTCGATCAATGCTTCGTGCTCGGCCCCGAGCTTCGCTCGCAACCGGCGGATGTGAACGTCGACGGTGCGGGTACCTCCGTAATAGTCGTATCCCCAGACCTCGCGGAGCAGGAGGTCGCGGTCGCACACCCTTCCCGGACGTTGCGCGAGGAACTTCAGGAGTTCGAACTCCTTGTAGGTGAGGTCGAGCGGGCGCCCCCTCACGTAGACCTGATAGTTCTCGGGGTTCACGGTGAGCTCACCGACCTTCAGGACGGTCGCTTCGTCGCCGTGGCCCGCTCTCCTCAAGATCATGGCCAATCGAGCCGAGATCTCATCGGTGGTGGCGGAGGTGAGGAGGAAGTCGTCTGGACCCGCCTCGAAGCGGAAGGACGCGATCGTGTGCTGGTCGACGAGCACGACGATCGGCGGCAGCCCTATCTCCCAAGCCAGTGACATACGCCGTGTGGCGTCCTCGGCAATCTGGGTGTCCCCTGTGGCATCCACGAGGATTAGGTCCGGGTGCAGGGGGATCAGATCCTGAGTCGTCGTCGTCTTGAGGCCCGCCTGCTTGACGTCGTACGGCGCTATTGGGAAACCGGGGAGGAGCTCGCGGACGTCCGTCGCGCCATCGGTCAGGAGCAAGACGGAGATCGCGGTTCCTCTCATGATCGTCCGCTCGAGTTCGAGAAACCCTGCCGGCGGGCGTCTTCCCGCCACCTGTTGGTGATCGGGAGCCTCCGGTCGCGTCCGAACGACTTGATCGTCACCTTGATACCGGGAGGCGCTTGGCGCCGCTTGAACTCCGCGCGATCGACCATCCGGATCACGGCTTCGACCACGGTGGGATCGTTGCCGTCGTCGACGATCTCCTTGAAGCCGCGGTCGTCTTCGATGTACGCCTCGAGGATCGGGTCGAGGACCGGGTAGGGCGGGAGCGAATCCTCGTCTTTCTGGTCGGGGCGGAGTTCGGCCGATGGGTCTTTGCTGATGATGTTCTCCGGGATGACCGGCGAGACCTCGTTGCGCCAGCGAGCGAGATCGTAGACCTCGGTCTTGAAGACATCCTTGAGCACCGCAAGCCCTCCGGCCATGTCTCCGTACAGCGTCGCGTAGCCGACCGCCATCTCCGATTTGTTGCCGGTCGCGAGGACCAGGGGCCCGTAACGGTTGGATATCGCCATCAACAGGTTGCCGCGGATGCGCGCCTGGAGATTCTCCTCGGCGAGGCCCATCTCTACCGGACCGAACGCACCTTCGAGCATCTCGAGGTAGCTCTCGTACGCGCCCGCTATCGGGATCGTGATGAGCTCGATGCCGAGGTTCTCCGCGAGTTCCTTCGCGTCGGACTTCGAGTGCGATGTCGAGAACCCGGACGGCATCGATACTGCGAGCACGTTCTCCGGTCCCAGCGCGTCGGCTGCGATCACTGCGGTTACCGCGGAGTCGATCCCTCCCGAAAGTCCCAGGGTGACCTTGCTGAAGCCATTCTTGTGCACGTAGTCGTGAACTCCCAACTGGAGGGCGCGGTAGATCTCCTCTGAGTCGGGCAGTACGGCCGCCACCGATGAGTACGTGGATCCGGATGGATCGCGGAGGGCGACCGATACTCGTCTGACCGAGGGATGTCTCGTCTCTCGAGCTTCTCCGAGCGGAACGTCGACGACCTCGAGCCGCTCTTCGAACTGGGGCAGCCGAGCGACCACGACGCCGCCTGGATCGACGACCAGGGAGCCTCCGTCGAAGACGAGTTCATCCTGACCCCCGGCCGCGTTCACGTAGACGATCGACGCCCCGGCGCGCTTGGCTCGCCGACCCAGCAGGGCCGTACGCTCCTCGAGCTTGTCCTTGTGGAACGGGGACGCGTTGATGTTGATGACGATCTGCGCACCCGCGTCTCCCTGCGAGATGACCGGCCCCGGGTCGAACCACGAGTCTTCGCAGACGCAGACGCCGAGCACCCCGAAGGGGGTCTCGATCAGTGTGTGCCCGCGTCCCGCCGTGAAGTACCGCTTCTCGTCGAACACCCCGTAGTTGGGCAACAGGTGTTTGCGGTAGACGGCCGTTACATCTCCGCCGAAACAGATACCGGCCGCGTTGTAAAGGTGGTCGTCGTGTCCGTCGACGAACCCGACCACGACCAGGATGTCACCCGAGGCGGCCCCCACCTTCTCCAGGGCCTGAGCGTTCGCCTCGACGAAGGAGCGCTTCAGCACGAGATCCTCCGGTGGGTAGCCGGTGATGGCGAGTTCGGGGAACGCGATTACCTGGGCCCCGGCAGCTCCGGCGCGGCCGATCAGGTCGAGGAGACGTTCGACGTTGCCATCGATGTCTCCCACAACCGGGTTCATCTGAGCCATCGCTATCCTCACCACCACTAAAGAGTAGTGGAAGGGGCCCCGGAGCCCATCCGGCGAAACGCCCGTGAAACACCGACCCGCTAGGCTCTATCTATGGAGAGACAACAGGATTACGTGCTCAGGACCGTCGAAGAGCGGGGTATCCGCCTGGTCTGGCTGTGGTTCACGGACGTTCTCGGTTTCCTGAAGTCGTTCGCGGTGACCTCCGAGGAGCTCGAGCAGGCGTTCGAGGAGGGGATCGGGTTCGACGGGTCCGCGATCGAGGGCTTCGCCAGGGTCCAGGAATCGGACATGCTCGCCCGCCCCGACGCCGCCACCTTCCAGATAACTCCCGAACAGGATCATCCCGACGGCGGCGTGGCACGGATGTTCTGCGACATCTACACACCCGATGGACAGCCATTCTGGGGTGACCCCCGGTACGTCCTGCGCCGGAACCTCGAGAAGGCCGCAGAGCGCGGGTTCACTTTCTACGTTCACCCGGAGATGGAGTTCTTCCTCTTCAAGGAGCCGGGCGACCCGGCGCCGATCGACGCCGGTGGTTACTTCGATCTCACCCCGACCGACGGTACCCAGGAACTCCGTCGCGACACGATCAGCGCGCTCGAGAAGATGGGTATCCCGGTCGAGTTCTCTCACCACGAGGTCGCGCCCTCGCAGCACGAGATCGATCTTCGTCACCAGGACGCCCTCACGACGGCGGACTCGGTGATGACCTTCCGGCTTCTCGTCAAAGAGATGGCCGCGCGACGCGGCATGTACGCGACGTTCATGCCAAAACCGAAGACCGAACTCCCCGGGAGCGGTATGCACACGCATATGTCGCTGTTCGAGGGCGATCAGAACGCGTTCCACGATTCATCGGACGAGTACTACCTCTCCAAGGTGGCGCGCTCCTTCATCGGCGGCCTGCTCCATCACGCGCGCGAGATCACGCTCATCACCAACCAGTGGGTCAACTCCTACAAGCGCCTAACCTCACAGGTCGGCTATCCCGTGCAGGAAGCTCCGACCTACGTGTGTTGGGGGAGACACAACCGCTCCGCGCTGATCCGGGTACCGATGTACAAGCCGCGCAAGGAGCGCTCGACGCGTATCGAGATCAGGTCGCCGGATCCAGCGTGCAATCCATACCTCGCGTTCGCGGTGATCCTCGCCGCGGGCCTCAAGGGGATCGACGAAGGCTACGAGTTGCCGCCCGAGGCGACCGACAACATCTACGAGATGAGCGAGCAGGAGCGAAGGGCTCGCAGCATCACGCAACTCCCCGATGACCTTTACGACGCCCTGAAGGAGATGGAGTCGTCCGACCTCGTTGCGGAGACGCTCGGCGAGCAGACGTTCGAGTACCTCTTGCGCAACAAGCGTGCGGAATGGGATCAGTACAAGTCGTACGTGTCTCCCTACGAGGTGGAGCGCTACCTACCTATCCTGTAGCGAGGCTCAGCCGGCCCTCGTGTACGGGAGCCTCGTGCCTCCGACCCAACGCGGTCCCCAGTAGGAGTCGTACAGGGAGTCGACCCGGACTCCACTCGAGGACGTCGAGGTTATGAACTTCCCGCGGCCGATGTACATGCCTGCGTGACCGACCTTCGCGGATGTCGTCTTGTGGAATACGAGATCGCCCGGCTTCAGGTTCTTGCGCTTCCACACGCGACGGAAGTTCTTCTTCTCCCCAAGGTTGAACTGACTCTCGGACTGGTGCGGTAGCGAGACGCGGAACTTCTCGAAGACCCACATGGTGAAACCGGAGCAATCAAAGCCGCTGGGGCTGGTACCTCCGGTGCGGTAAGGGGCGCCTCGCTGATCCTTGGCGCGCTGCTCCAGATGACCACGTCGTTCTCGCACCGTTGCTCTTGTTGCCGCGCTTGCCGATGGAGCGATCAGTACGAGTGCCAGGGTCGCAGCTGCCACAGCCACGACGGTCGTTCGGATGGAATACGTCGTATGGCTACCGGTCATTCCCACCTCCCTAGTCTTATGAATGCGCTGTCGTTGAGCGCCACCGGCGCACGCTACAGACAGTTCGGCAGGTCCGCCACTCGTCCGGAGGCGAGGAACGGGCCCCATTCGTTGTGGGTGGTGCACAAGAACGACCGTGCGACCGGACGTATCGCTCAGCTCCCGGGGCGGGAAAGTTGGCTCTATCCTGCTGCTGTGATGGCGTCTGAGCATGAAGGATCGGACCTTTCGTCCCTTGTTCGCAGGGCGAGCTCGTCGCTCGCCGGCGTGCTCGACAGAGACGCTGCCGCCGAAGCGCTCCTGAGAGAAAAGGGTCCCCCCATAGAGCGCTCGGTCTACCTGTCTCTGGTACGTGATGCGTACGCTGAAGGGGGCCCCGCCGGGTTACGCGCCGAGAGACGGAGACGACTGCTTCAGATCGCCGCTTTCGATCTGTCCGGTGACCTGCCCCTCGAGGATGCTGCTAGGTGCCTGGCGTTCCTGGCCGACGCGTGTTTGGAAGTCGCATTGGAGGCTGCGGATGCTCCCGATGATCTAGCGATCGTGGCGATGGGCAAGCTGGGTGCGTTGGAGCTCAACTACAGCTCTGACATCGACGTGATGTTCGTCTCTGCGGACGATTCTTCCGATCACTTGCGAGCCGCAACCGCGGTGGTGTCGCTGCTGACCGAGTTCGCACCCGAGGGACAGGCGTACCGCGTCGATGCCGACCTCCGACCGGAAGGCAGGTCCGGCGCGCTCGTCAGGTCGCTCGATGCCTACCTCGAGTACTACAGCCGGTGGGCCAAGGAATGGGAGTACCAGGCGCTGATCAAAGCCCGGCACGCGGCGGGATCATCGGCCACGGGCGAGGCGCTGGTCGCAAGGACCAGACCTTTCGTCTATCCGGAGGACGTCTCTTCCGAACGCGTCGGGGCCATCAGAGCGATGAAGGAGAAAGTCGAGACTCACGCCGCCCGCAGCGCGCGCGGAGGAAGCAATGCCGACGACGTCAAGCTTGGGCCCGGCGGGATCCGCGATATCGAGTTCTCGGTCCAGCTGCTTCAGCTCGTTCATGGTGGGACCGACCCGTCGGTCCGGGCCCGTGCAACCCTCGACGCTCTTGGCGCCCTGGTTACCGGCGGCTACATAGCCGAGGACGACGGCGCCGGTCTCGGGGTTGCGTACCGGTGGCTGCGGACCGTCGAGCACCGGCTCCAGTTGTGGCAGGAGCGTCAGGTTCACCGTCTGCCGGCCGACGAACAAGGGCGGTCAAGGCTGGCACGGATCATGGGCTTCACGGATTCACCGTCGGCCTCGGCCACCGAACGCTTCGAGGACGCGCACAAGGCGATCCTGGTAGACGTTCGCTGGAGATTCGAGAAGCTCTTCTATCGCCCGATGATCGAGTCCCTCGCCGAGGTCGGAGCTCATCGCCTGTCGACCGAGGCGTTGCGGGAACGACTTCGGATCCTCGGTTTCAGGGATGCGGAAAGAGCGGCGCGCACCCTGTCGGAGTTGGTTGGCGGGACGTCGAGACGCTCGCGCCTCTTCAGGGTTCTGACCCCTGCGATCCTCCGGTTCCTGTCGGATTCTCCTCAACCCGACGAGGGCTTGTTCTCGTTCCTCCGCATCAGCGAGGGCCTTGGAGAGCGGCTCGATGCCGCGGCGGCCTTCCGGGACAATCCCCCGGGACTGGCGTTCCTTGCCAGGGTCCTGGGGAGTGGAAGGATCCTCGGGGACATGCTGCTCCAGGTCCCGGAGGAGCTCTCGACCATCGCCGATCCAGACGGCCCACCTGCTCCGAAAGACCGGGAGCGATTGGTGCGCGAGGGCGCCGCGTCGCTGAAGTGGAGGGAGCCGGTCGACCGGCTCGACGGACTCCGGAGGTTCAAGCGGCGGGAGTTGCTCCGCATCGTTCTCAGCGACCTCGCTTCAGTCTCCGACACGGGCACCGTCGGCGCCGGGCTGGCGGATCTGGCCGATGCGTGTCTCGAAGCTGCGCTCGAGAAGGTGGCCATCCCGTTCGCGGTGATCGGGATGGGCAAGCTCGGGGGCCGGGAACTGAACTACGCGTCTGATGTCGATGTCGTCCTCGTGCACGATGCCGCCACCGAGGAAGCTGAGAAGGTGGCCGCGGAGCTCATCACTGCGCTCGGTTCGGTCACCCCCGAAGGGATCACGTTCCAGGTCGATCCCGGTCTCCGACCCGAAGGCAAGGCCGGTCCGCTGGTGCGATCGATCGATTCGTACCTCGAGTACTACGCGCGGTGGGCAAAGCCATGGGAGCATCAGGCGCTCGTCAAGGCGCGCTTCGCCGCGGGGGATCCCGAGCTTGGCCTGAGGTTCATCTCGGGCACACGCCGCTTCGCGTTCCCGGAGCGGTTGCCGGATGCTGCTCTAGCGGAGATCAGACACCTGAAGGCACGGATGGAGCGCGAGCGGATCCCGAGAGGGGTCGATCCCCGGCTCCATTTCAAGCTGGGGCCGGGAGGGACCTCGGACGTCGAGTTCGCCGTACAGATCCTGCAGCTCGGTCACGGTCATGCTCATCCCGAGCTCGCCGTGACCGGCACTGTGCCGGCGCTGGCGGTCACGAGGGAGCTAGAGCTGCTGACTCCCGACGAAGCCGATCGCCTAACCGAGGCGTACGAGTTCCTGACCCGGATGCGCAACCGGCTGTTCCTCTTGATCGGTCGCCCGGTCGACTCGCTTCCGACCAAGCCCGAGGAACTGGAGGCTTTGGGGATCGCGATGGGCTACCGGCATCAGCCGCGCCAGGAACTGGAGGACGCCTACCTGAGGGTCACGCGCCGCGCTCGTAGGGTGACCGAGCCGTTGATCTACGGTGCCGGCTAACGCAGCTTGATTATCAGCGCGAAGACGAGGCTCATGCCCAAGATGAGGGCGAGCACGAGCACGATCGAGCCGACTGCCCTGGTCCCCTCCTTGGTCGATCCCACCATCGGGATCAGCAAGAGGAGGAGCGCGCCGACGATCAACAGCGGAGGCAGGGACTTCACGACTTCATCTTAGGTCGTGAGGCAATTAGGCTCTCCATCTGGGCTGAAGGAGCCGGCGCTTCTCCGGCGCCGTGCGGGACTCTAGGAAAGGACTGGCGTGGACCGAAGCGAACTCGAGACACTCTCTCCCAAAGAGCTGCACGACCGTGCGATCCGGCGCGCGATCGAGCACGTGGACATCGGCTTCCTGTGGCGGCTTATCAAGGGCATCCCCGCGGCGCAGGCCGCGGCGGGGCACGTCGACGCGGCCGAGACCGATGTCATATCGCTGTCGTCGCTCATCAACGACGTCATGGAATCCGATGAGGGGGATCTCGCCGAGGCTCTGCGCCCCGTGTATCTCGATTACCTAAGCAAGCACTCCTGACGACACGAAGAGAACCGCCCGCCCGGGGGGGGCGGCCACAAGTCGGGTGGGGGTTGTAAGCGCCTTTTTGTTGGGGGCCCGGGACCC
>JBKJZQ010000217.1:0-3492 GCA_046715095.1 Actinomycetota bacterium
ATCTGCATCAACAGATCGTTGACGAGTGAGGATGCGCCGATCCTGAATCGATCCGGCGTCAGCCACTCGTCGCCGAGCGTTTCGTGCACGATCACAAGGTACCTAATGGCGTCTTTGGCGCTCCGGATCCCACCCGCCACCTTGAGACCGACGGCCGTGCCGGTGGCGTCCTGGAAGTCACGGATCGCCTCGGCCATCACCAGCGCGGTGGGGAGCGTGGAAGCGGGCGAGATCTTGCCCGTCGAGGTCTTGATCGTGTGCGTGCCGGCGGCCATCGCGATGAGCGACGCGCGCCGGATGCGGTCGTAAGAACCCAATTCGCCGGTCTCGAGGATCGTCTTCACATGAGCGGCGCCCGCAACCTCGACCGACCGAGAAACCTCCTCGAAGACCATCTCGTCGTCGCCGGCGAGGAACGCCCCCCTGCTGATCACGATGTCGATCTCGTCGGCGCCGTCGGCGACCGCTCGCTCGATCTCCTCGAGCCTGAGGTCGAGAGGAGACTGACCAGAGGGGAAGGCGGTCGCAACCGAGGCAACCTTGACCGAGGAACCGGCGAGCGCCTCCTTGGCCGTCTTCACGAGGCGGGGGTAGATGCACAGGGCGGCCACCGAGGGGACGTCCCGGTTCCCCGGCGCCGGATGCATCGCCTTGGACGCAAGCTGTCGGATCTTGCCCGGTGAATCCTGGCCCTCGAGCGTGGTCAGGTCGCAGCAGCGGATCGCGAGCTCGAGCGCCCACATCTTCGAGTCCTTCGTGATCGAGCGGGTCGCCAGGGCGGAGGCACGCGCTTCTGCTCCAACCGCGTCGACGGAACCCCCGAGTCGGTCGACCAGTCCCAGCGAATGCTCTTTGGTCGGCGTCACCCTAGTGCAGCTTCGCGTAAGTAGCGTCAACATCCAGAGCGTCACTGCGCGTCGAGGGCAAGGCGCGAGGAGTCGTGCGTACCGGGGAGTACGTGCGCGACGAACAACGCAGCCATCGTCGACCGAGCCATCTGAGTCGCGGCGGGCGAAGCGATGCTGCGGCGAAGATGGCGAGGCTCAGGGGCGCTCTGGTGTCACGGTTATTTGCGCGGAGGTGCACTAGTGCCCGCCGAGGAGAGGCAGGCTGATGCGCTTCGCCGAGCGCGGCTTCGGAGGCAGGATGTTGACCAGCTCCTTCGCGGCACCATCGAGGGCCACGGCGGCCTCGCAATCCGGGTGCTGCAGCACGATCGGGGCCCCGATATCCGCGAACTGCGTCAGTCGTGGCTCGATGGGGATCTCTCCTAATAGAGGAACGCCCAGGGTCTCGGCGAGATTCCGGCCCCCGCCCTCCCCGAAGATGTTGTAGATCTTGCCGTCGTCACCCCGGAAGTAGGACATGTTCTCGACCACTCCGGCGACGCTCAGACCCGTCTTCTCCGCCATGAAGCCGGCGCGCTGGGCGACCTTCTCGGCCACCTGCTGCGGGGTCGTGACGACGACCATCGAAGCCCCGGGGAGGAATTGCGCGATCGAGATCGAGACGTCACCGGTGCCGGGAGGGAGATCGACGAGGAGATAGTCGGGCTCGTCCCAGTGGACATCCTCGAGGAACTGTTGGAGTGCCTTGTGAAGCATCGGACCGCGCCACACCACCGGGTTGTCTTCGGTGGTGAACAGGCCGATCGAGACGATCTTCACCCCGAACATCTCGGGCGGGATGATCATGTCCTCGACCACCTTCGGCTTCTCGTGGATCCCCAGCATCCGCGGGATCGAGAATCCCCAGACATCGGCATCGAGCAGCCCCACCGAATGCCCCTGCTTGACCAGCGACGCGGCGATGTTGACCGTGGTGGTCGACTTCCCGACCCCACCCTTGCCGGACCCGATCGCGATGACCTGCGTATGCGTGTCGGACCGGCCGAGCAACCCCGGGGTGTCCTTCTTGACGCTGCCGACCATGGTGGCGCGCTCCTGCTCGGTCAACTGGGTGGTGGAGACCTTGACCTCGGTGACGTCGGGGAAGACGCCGATCACCTTGGACGGGATGACCTCGTTGAAGTACTTGGGGAGATGGGGGGCGGGCCCGGTCACCGCTACGGTCACCGCGATGGTCGAACCGTCAATCTCGATGCCTCTGACCAGGTTCAGCTCGTTCAGCCCGCGCCGCAGGTCCGGCTCGGTGATCCCGCCGAGCAGAGCGGAGACCTCCTCTTTGGTAGGGATGCTCATCTGATGCTCACCTGTGCCTCACTCCTAGAGTTCGAGGCCTCCAGCGTAACGTCAGACGAGCAGGTCGAGAGCGTCGGGCACCAGCCGGATGTCGGCTGCGGTCCATTCGCCGAGGTAGTCGCCGTCGGCCTGGACCGGCAGGGGGACGTCCGCCTCGAGGGTTCCCCCGGTCGTGTCGTGCAGGTAGGTCGCGTGTTTGCCCTCGACGTGTTTGCGGGTCTTGAGCATGCCCCAAGCCAGCCCCGGGAGGGTCCACAAGGGGATCCGGTCGAGCGACAGGAAGTCGAGACCTTTGTCGAGTTGGGCCAAGGGGCAAACATCGACCGGCAGGTTCTTGAGATAGGTGAACGGACGAGCGTTGCAGCAGACCGTCGACACGACCCGGATGGGCTCGCCGGCGGCGGGAGTGAAGGTTATCTGGGGCTTCCTTCTGCTGTAATCGAGCGCGCCCGCGCGGAGCAACTTGCTCACGTACAGCCACTCTCTCTTGCGCGTCTTGCCCTCGGGATCGGACTCGACCCTCTTGACGACCTCGGCATCGATACCCATGCCGGTGGAAAAGAGAAAAAACCTTTCATTGACTCGTCCGACGTTGATCCGCTGCGTCTGCCCGGACCGGAGCCGGTGGGCGATGTACGCGGTCGCGTCTATCGGATCACGGGGGATCCCGATCGACCTCGCCAGGACGTTCGCGGTCCCTCCGGGAAGTGCCCCGAGGGCCGAGTCGCTACCGATCACTCCCTGGGCGACCTCGTTGATGGTCCCGTCACCACCGAAGGCGAGCACCGCATCGAATCCCCGGTCGACCGCATCCCGCGCCAGCTCGGTCGCATGGTTCCGACCCTCGGTGTCGGCCACCTCGAGCTTGAAGTCCGCCCGGAGCGCGTTCACGATGACCTCTTTGTGCCGGGGGGATACCGAACCGGCCACCGGATTCGAGATGAGCATCACCTGATACATGGCGAGAGAGCCTACGCTTGGAGCATGAAGGTTGCGGTTACCGGCTCTCACGGGCTGATCGGTCAAGAGTTGGCCCGGGTCCTTTCGTCGCGCGGCGACGAGGCCGTGCGCCTGGTGAGGTCGGAGCCCGGCGCCGGTGAGGTCCTGTGGGATCCGGCCGGAGGAACGATCGACGCCGGAGCGCTCGACGGCGTTGACGCGGTCGTCCATCTCGCCGGAGCCGGTATCGGCGACCGGCGATGGACCCCCACTCACAAAGCGAAGATCCTCGACAGCCGCGTCCGTGGCACCCATCTGATCGCCGAGACGATCGCCGGGCTCGAGAAGAAGC
>JBKJZQ010000218.1:0-19177 GCA_046715095.1 Actinomycetota bacterium
GCTCTCGGTCGGCGTCATCTCCAAGAAGCTACACAAGGACGTGATCTTCTCGGCCGCGCTCGTGCTCCTCGGCGTTGCCCTCGTCGGCCTTGCGAGCATGACCAGCCTCGGTCCCGCGATCCCGATAGCGTTCTCGTTGGGTTTCTGCGGCGGCGCCGCCTACTCGACCGGCTATTCCTTGATCCACGAGAAGGTGACGGACGATCTCCGGGGCCGGACGTTCTCCGCGGCCTACACGGTCATCAGGATCGGAACCCTGGTGGGTCTCGGTCTGTTTCCCCTGTTCGCCGGCGTGATCGGCGACAACACTCTGACGCTCCCGTTCGCGACGCTCGATCTCCCGGGGTCGCGGGTCACGTTGTGGCTCGCGGGCCTCTTCGCGACCGGAGGCGGGCTCCTTTCCATGAGGGCGATCAACCATCGGGACGGTAAGAAGCGATCGTTCGAACGAGGGGAAGGCGACGGGTATCTCGTCGTTTTCGAAGGTGGCGAAGGCGCCGGGAAGTCGACGCAGATGGCGGCTTTCGTGGAATGGCTCGAAGCGCGCGGCGCCGATGTCATCACGACGCGCGAGCCCGGCGGCACAGAGATCGGGACGCGGATCCGAGACGTCCTTCTGGACAAGGGCGCGAGCGAGATGGACCCGAGGGCCGAAGCCCTTCTCTACGCAGCCGATCGTGCGCAGCACGTGGCCGAAGTCATCAAACCCGCTCTCGCGAAGGGCAAGGTTGTCGTGTCCGACAGGTTCATCGACTCGTCGCTCGCGTACCAAGGAGTGGGACGTGGCCTCGGGCTCGACGAGATCTATGAGATCAGCGAGTGGGCGACCGAGGGTCTGATGCCCGATCTGGTCTTCTTCCTGAAGCTCGATCCCGCGACCGGCCTCGAGCGCGCGGGGAACGATCCCGATCGCCTCGAGAGTGCCGGCGAAGACTTCCACCAGAGGGTGTCCGCGGCCTATCTCGAATTGGCGGATCGTTTCCCCGAGCGGTTCGTCGTCCTCGATGCCTCGAGATCGAAAGAGGACGTTCACAAGGAGATCCTCAGCTCCTACGGAAACCGGGCCGGGAAGCATGCCCCCCCCGGTACCTTCGCTCGCGACTTGGCCCCCCCGGGACCGCCGATGCCCCGATGAGCGTCTGGGACAGGCTCAAGGGATCCGAGGCGGCGGGACGGCTGCGCGCCCAGATGGCCGGAGGTGCGGTCGCGCACGCGTGGCTGCTCCTGGGGCCGGCGGGATCCGGGAAGGTCGCGGCTGCGGTCGCCATGGCCGCGGCCCTCAACTGCAAGGTGGCACCCGGTGAAGGTTGCGGGGAGTGTCGTGAGTGCCTGCGGGTTCTCAGACGACATCATCCGGATGTCCACCACATCGTTCCCGAAGGACCACTGATCCCGGTCGGGGTCGTGAGGGAGTCGATCATCCCCGAGGCGGCGCGTTCGCCGTTCGAGGGTCCTTACAAGGTGTTCATCATCGAGGAAGCCGATCGCATGAACGACGAAGCGCAGAACGCACTGCTGAAGACGCTCGAGGAACCTCAGGGTGACACCGTCTTCATCCTCTTGTCCGAGCACGAGCAGGAGCTGCTCGAGACGATCTACTCACGCTGTCGCGTCGTACGACTCGACGCGGTTCCGGAGGAACGCATCGTTGAGATGCTCACCGAGGAAGGCGCCTCCAACACCGACGCCCTCTTGGCGGCGCGGGTTTCCGACGGGGACCTCGAGCGGGCCCGCACCTTTGCTCTCGATGACACGACCTCCGAGCGTCGACGGCTCTGGTTGGGCATCCCTCGCCGGCTCTCGTCACCGGTAGACGCGCTGGATTCGGCGGCCGAGGTGATCGCCGAGGCGAAGGAGGCCGTGAAGCGGCGAGAAGCACTTCAGAAGGCAGAGGTCACAGATCTCGCCGAGGCTATGGGCGAGGGACGGGGAACCGCCACGGCTCGTAACGCACTCGCGACCCGGCACAAGAGGGAACTCAGGAGGGTCGAAGAAGAGATCCTCGGTGAAGCGATCCAGTCGCTAGCGTCGTTCTACCGGGACGTGTTGGTTCTGCGGGTGGGGGGCACCGATGCGGTCGCCAACCTGGATGTGCTCGAGGAGATCGAGTCCTGGGCGGGGGCCGGAGAGATCCCGGATGCCGCTTTGGTCCAGATCATCGATCGGTGCATCGCCACGCGCGCCACGTTCGTTCGCAACGCGAACGCAACCCTCCAGATGGAGGCGTTGCTGCTCGAGATAGGCCGTCTCGCCCCTGCGCCGTCGCGCGTCGGCTCCGCCTGGTAGCACGTTGCCCCTAAGGGATCAGTCGAGGGAAGGGTTAGAGGCCGGCCGCTGGATGGGCCGGCCTCTTTCCTTTCCTGTCCTGCGAGTTTTGACCGGCGGTCAGAGATCGCGCCTCGAGAACGCCCAGACTGCTATCCCTGCTGCGAGCACCAGATAGGCGAGGGCGTACGCGACCAGGAAGGGTCCTCCATCCTGCGCCCCTCCCAGCGGCCCCAGCTCGACGACGACGCGAGTGAGACCTCTCGCTCTTGAAGTGAGAGAGTCGAGACCCGACTGGTACACCGCTTCGAAGGGCAGCGCCCATGCGGTGATCCGTCCGGTCGTCTCGAGAGCGGGGGAGTTGATCAACTCGCCCAGCTGGCCGAGAAGTCCCGCCAGAAGGCCCCCTCCGTACACCATGAACATGACGATCCCGTTGGGCAGCGCAGTGAGGAAGACCGACCCCAGCAGGGTGAGCGCGATCACGAGCATCACCCCCAAGATCAGGTGTAGTCCGGGCGCGAGGAATGGTTCCGGCCACCAGTCGCCGATCACCCCCACGATGAGCGCTGCACCGGCATAGAGGATCAAGACGTACGTGGTGCATATGGCGCATGCGCCCAGGAACCGTCCGAGGAGAACTCCAGAGCGCGCGACGGGACGCACCACCAATTGCTGCAGGACACCAGCCTCTGCATCCCCGCGCACCGCACTGAACGTAAGGAAGATCCCCAGAGCGGACCCCAAGAAAAGCGTGACGAACATCGCTAGTCCGACAAGGGTCGAGCCGGCCAGCTCGTTGGAGTCAACGACTACCGGTCCGTTCTGGATCTGGCCACCTGTGCTGTCGAACGCGAAGTAGGTACCGAGAGCGAACAACCCGAGGAAGCAAACTGTGACGACCGGGACGATGAGGAACACCCGACGCCGGATGCATTCCCTGAAGGTGTGGCGGGCGATCACCCAGGCAGTGTTCATCCCATCTCGCCTTCGACGGCTTCCAGGTACACGTCCTCGAGGGTCGGTTTGGCGCTTTTCACCGAATAGACAAGCGCTCCGTCTGCGACAAGCTCTGCAACAAGTCGGGGGATGTCTTCGCGGCTGGCGTCGTCCCAAGTCTTGATGCCTCGATCGGTCTCGATCACGACGCCATGTGCCGCCGCCATCTCCTTCGGCGCGCCTTCGGCGATCACCGACCCTTTCGACAGGATCACCACCCGGTCGCAGACCAGTTCGACCTCGCCCAAGAGATGAGAGTTGAGGAGTACCGAGATCCCTCGGCTGCGAACCTGATCGAGGATTACTCGCACGGCGCGCCGCCCGGCAGGGTCCAATGCGCTGGTCGGCTCGTCGAGCATCAGTAGCTCGGGGGATCCGATCAGGGCCTGAGCTATCCCGAGACGCTGCTGCATCCCCTTCGACATCTGCTCGACGCGTCGATCGGTCGCATCGGACAGTCCGACGAGCTCCAGGAGCTCTTCCCGCTCGGAGCGCCCGCCGCCGGACCTGGTCAGTTGCTGGTGCAGTTCAAGGATCTCGTCCCCGCGCTGCCAGCCGTGGAAGCGGAACAGTTCGGCGAGATAGCCGATCGAGGCCCGCGCCACCTTCGAACCTGCCGGCGCGCTGCAGACCTCCGCCACGCCTTCGGTGGGACGTACGAGTCCGCAGGCGATCTTGACCAGCGTGGACTTACCTGCCCCGTTGGGCCCGAGGAGCCCGACAACCTCGCCCTCACGGACCTCTAGGTCAACGCCGCCAAGAGCCTGCGCTGCTCCGTAGCGCTTGACCACACCGCGACAGCTGAGCGCCGTTTTCATGGGCCCATCGTCGCAGATGAGGTGTCCCTGAAATGCGCGTCGGATGTGGAGATAACGCGAAGAATCCCGCTACTTGCGCTTGGGAAGGCTCGTCCTTACAGCTAGCTCGCCTCTTTCGACGCGGTACGCGCCGCGCCCATCCCCCATCGTATTTCCACGTCGGTTATCGGCACACTCTGATCCAACCCAACCCTTTGGCCGCCCGATGAATCGTCGGGGAGTTTGCAGTTCGTTTGCAGTTCCAACTCGGAGGCATCCGGCCCGGGTATATCCTGTGAACGTAAATGGCCCCGTGGCTTGGAGGGGGCCTTTGCGCGCCGGGGTAGCTCAGACGGCAGAGCGATTCACTCGTAATGAATAGGTCAGGGGTTCGATTCCCCTCCCCGGCTCTAAGAAGCGTCCTTCAGCTCAACGAAGCGTTCTAGGTGCGGCGGACGAAGTACAGGATGCCGAGGACCAGGAAGACGACCAGCAGGATCGTTACGATGTTCATCTGGCTCACCTTTCGGTAGTCGCGGTGTATCTACGGACGTTCTGCGGTACTTGCGTTGGTTACCCACGAGCCGGGCGCCTAACCATCCGCCCCCGGGCCATTTCGGTGGCCGTTTTTCGCGCACAAAGACCCGGCGAGCTCAACCGATCGACGCAACAAGCTCGCCGAGCTTCTCCGATGGTGTCCTCCAGCCTAGGGTCTTCCGAGGGCGCCCGTTGAGGCCATCGGCTGCGGCATTGAGATCGGCATCGCTGACTATCGAGAGGTCGGTGCCCTTGGGGAAATACTGACGCAAGAGACCGTTGGTGTTCTCGTTGGAGCCTCGCTGCCACGGTGAGTGTGGATCGCAGAAGTAGACTTCGACGCCGGTGTCGACCCGGAAGCGGACGTGGCAGCGTAGTGATGACTTCGGTCATGGCGACCCGCACCTGCTCGGCGGTGCGCCCTTGGGTCAGCGGTTATCCCAGCCTCAGCCGGGAGGGGCCTGAGGGGGCTTCACGTAATCACGAGCGGCCTGGCGGGCGGCGCCGGTTATCGCTCCGATGAGCCCGATCCACATGGCTTTCTTGGCGATCGGAACCGGATCGTCGGCCTGCGGAGGTTCTTCCCTGGTGGCCAGCCGCCACCCGGTGGTCACTATGTAGGTCGCGAGCTTGACCGCCAAGATGCCCGCGAGGGTTGCCGCGATCGTCATCACCAACGACGACTTCTGGTGGTCCTGCTCCTCGCCACTCACATGAAACTCCCTTTGGTCTTGGTTTTCGTTCTTGTTTCTAGAGCTGGGCGGGCTCTCGGGCCACGCCCAGCATCTCATCTAGTTCTTCCCCACCTTCGCCCGGTCCGATCGCGATGATGCGATCTCCCGCCATGATCTTGAAGGTGGGCTTGGGCCGGTAGGTCCACCGCCTCCCCCGTTGCACCGCGAGGACGAACATGCCGGTTTCGGTTTCGACCTGTAGTTCCTTGATCGACTTCTCGTCGGCGGGGGACGACTCTCTAACGATCCCCTCGTAGCCGACCTCATCGCTCTCGACGAGAGCGGCGGCGATCACCGGATGGAGATCCTCTCCCGCTTCGACCAGCCGGGTCATCTCACGGGCGGAATCGAAGATGGATTCAGAAGCGCTTGCCAGACGGAGGAGGCCCCGGAGGTCGTCGGGGTTGCGGGCTTCCTGCGCACTCCGGAGCACCCAGGACTCGAGCTCGTCGTGGACCGCATCGGAGCGCGCTTCGAGGCTCGTGACTTCGGCGGCGAGCGCGCGATCGTTGAACAGCAGGGCGGAGTAAGCGAGGCCCACGGCGACCTCGGCCGAGTTCTTCATCTCCACCAGGAGATCGACGGCGCGGTCGAGGTCGGAGAGAACGATCTCGGGACCCTCGGGTGGTTCGGGGAGAGGCGGTGCCCCCATCAACTGACGGGCAAGGTCGACGCCGTCCTCGGGGCCCTTGATGAGGAGGACGTCGCCTTCCGAGATCACGAAGGCTCCCCCCGGATCCAGGTCCCAGTCGCCGTCGCTCCGGGTGGCGATGACCCACATGCCGATCTCGACCGGCATCGCGAGATCTGCAAGGGACTGACCGAGCGCGGCCGCTCCCGCGCGCACCTTCACGCGGGACACGATCTCGTCGGCATGTTTGAGATCCATGCGGAGGTCGTCGACGATCCCGAGCCCCGAGTACACGACGTGCGCGATGTCCTCGGCGGCATCGGCGATCTTCTCGACCGCGGATGCGATCGACAGGACCCCGGCCATGTGCTCCGCGTCCTCGGGACTACGCGCCGCGAGGATCGAGAGCTTCCTCAGCGAATGGATGTAGTCCGACATGCGCTCTTCGAGGCGTCTGACCTCGCGTGCGAGGTCTTCGTCCCCGAAGAAGACCGAGGCGTACGCCAGGTCCACCATGAGCTCCGAGCTGTCTTTTATCTCCGCCAAGAGCCCCTTGACGGTATGCGGACCTTCTCCGCTACTCACGCTTGTTCCCCCTTCGGCATCCTCGTCCGGACATTGCTCCGCTCGCCCGAACTCGGACGCCTCAACCTTTCGAGCCTTCTCAGCATTCTCGTGCTGACATCGTCCGGCCCGTCAGCACTCGAACGCTTCGATCAGGCTACTCCGAAGATCACGAGCGCCACCACGAGGCAGATCACCCCGAGGAGGTCCATCCCGCTCGTTACGAGCGGGATGGTGTGGTTGTCGGGATCGAGTCCCAGACGGTAGGTAGCGATCGCCGCGTAGTAACCGATCGCACTTGCAACGACGGTCGCGAGCAACCCTCCGACCATCACGACGCCGATGAACCTGAATGCTCCGGGGTATTCGGCCCCGATCAACTGAGCTGCGATCAATGTCGTTACCGCCGTGATGCTGTAGACGAGGATGCCCAGGACGAAGACAATCGTTCCGTCCAGCAACGCGGCAGCGTCGGGCTTCGCGGTTGGCGTGACGGCCCCCAGGTGGAGTTTGGATCCGAGGCGCGCCGACAAGATCGATCCCAGCGCGCCGGTGTTCTCAAGGAACCCCGGGATGATCATCAGGAACGCGGGGAACGGTCCGAACACATCCTCGAACCTCGGCTCCACAACCGTGCCCGCAAGGACGTCGAGCACGATCGCAACACACAGGATCGGGAAGCTCTCTTTGACCACGCGCCGGACGACGGGAAGGGAACTGCGCGATCCAAAGATGAGCGACGCGACCGCCGCGGCCACCGAGATCATCCCGATCGCCGGAGTCACAACATTGATGCCTGCGAGGTAGGAGGCGATCAGTAGACAGGGGAGCGTGACGACGTCTCCTACGGTAGTGATCAGGATCGCTCCTACCGAATCGAGATCCCATCCCTTCCGGTAAGACGCGATCGAGAGATAGATCGTGAACGCAAGCACGAAGGCAGAGGACAGCAGGCCCCCGACGAGGGCCACGGAGATGAAGTCCCAGGTGGACACCGTGTCGATCCCAAGGAGACCGGCGATGGACCGGGCCAGGATCCCCATGGTCACGGACGTCGAGACGGTCAGCAGGGTCGCCGAATAGACGTTCTGGAACAGCGAACCCTGCCGGTCGCTCGATACCTCGAAGAGGCCGGTGTGGATCGATGTCCCGAGGCGAGCGGCGAGCGCGCCGAAGATGTTGCCCCGCATCCCGATGGACACCGGGATCAGGACGAATAAGCCTCTCACCTCCCCGAGGCGCCCCTCCATGTAGGCCAGGGTCAGCCCCGCGATGAGCGAGGTCAGTGCCGAGATGACGACCGCGACGCCGGCCTGTTTGACGGTGGCCCGCTCGGAGCCCCAGTAGTCCACGACCTGGCGCGCCGGATCGGCGAACCTCCGGGCGGTCCCTCGTACCGCCCCCCCGGGGCCCAGCACGGCGCGTACGGCTCGCCCGAGCCACCGCAGGGGCGTATCCAGGGAAGAACCACGGCGCCTATCTGGTTGTTTATTCACACGCCTATCTGACCGTTTATTTGCACTTGGGAACCCCAAACCGCTTGAGGGCGTCTGTACGAATAGTTACCGACAGCGACACGGAAGTGGTTCGTCTCGACGAATCGCCAAGTAGGTGGAAAGAAGTTGAAGGAGAGGAGTACCGATGGGATCTGAGAAGCAAGCGATCCGGGGCCAGCGGCCGCTCGGTCTCCCTCGGGCGTCCCAGAAATACGCCGAGGGAAGGATTTGTGACCACCCAGGATGCGAGACGAGATTGTCCACCTATAACCGCAGAGACCGATGCTGGGCCCACGCTGAGATGAAGGTTCCACGGTTGCGAGGCCGCAAGCCCGCCGCCGGCTCTGCATGATCTGAGCATCGCACTTCTCAGGATCTTCGATCTGACATTGCTTCGCTCAGATCTCGGACCCTTCGGCCACCGCGCCGCCTGGCCCCGACGCGACGCGATATATCCTGTGGCTCGACCACAGGACGCATCATCGAGGAAGGTTCTATATGCGCGCACGGCTCGCCATTCTCCCGGTTCTTCTGGTTGCTGTTTTTGCCCTGATGCCGGCGACCGCGATCGCGTCCACCGGACACCGTATCTACCTGACCCAGGCCGACCCCGGCGATGAAAGCAACGAGCAGAGCAATCAGGGAGATCAGGGGGAGAGCCCGAAGCCCGAGGTTGGGGCCGACAAGGACCAGAGTCAAGAAGGCACCTCCGAAGTCGAGGCCGGCCCGTTGTGGACCTATCAGATGGCTCGCATGTCGCTCGCCCTCATGCTCGCCCTCTTGCTGGGGGCCGGCTACTGGTACTACCGCTTCGTCGTTAGGCGCCGCCGGGGCGAGATCTAACGGCGCTCTTTCGGTGGCGTAGCTAGTGCCCCGCCCAACAAACATCATGGTGGTTCTGGCGGCGAAAAGGCTGCGCCTCGCGGCGTTTTCGGTCGGGAACGTACCTCTCGGTACGCACCCTCCCTGCGGCCTTCCGACGCTTGCTTTTCACTCGGCAGAACCTCGCAAACGTTATTGGGCGGAGCGCTAGTTGGGGTCTCCGAAGCTGATCGAACCATTCATCGCTCGGCGTGTCGCGCGCCGGGTCGCCGGCGATCCACATCCGGGTTCCTATCTGATGGATCGCCTCTCTCGCGATCTCGAGGCCGCGGTTCCCCGAGCCGAGCATCTCGTTGCCGAGATCACGCGTATCTCTCCTCCACCCCCGGTCGACTGGAAGATCATCGATCGTGCCGAGTGGGCCGAAAGCAACATCCGGAGCATGCACTCGATGCTGGCTCCGATAGCGAACAAGGTGGGAGAGCGGCTGGACAAGGCACCGCTGCCGGTCCGTCTCGCCCAGCGCACGCTCCTGTCGGCCGAGGTGGGCGCGCTTCTCGGCTACGTCTCCCGACGCGTCCTCGGCCAGTACGACCTCCTCTTGGGAGGTGGTGGGCCGGAGGGCGATTCCAAGGATGACGGCGTCCTCTATTTCGTCGGGCCCAACATGGTCGAGACCGAGCGACATCTCGGCTTCGTTCCCGAGGACTTCGCGCTCTGGGTCGCGGTCCACGAGATCACCCACCGTTTCCAGTTCGCAGGAGTGCCGTGGCTTCGGGCAAGGTTCTTCTCGCTCTTGCGCGACTACCTCGAGACCGTGAATCTCGACGCTCGCAAGCTCACCGAGAGACTCAAGGAGGGCGCGGCCAGGCTCAGGGATCGGTCGATCCCTTCCGAGGAACGCAACCCCATATATATGCTGTCGTCGCCGGAGCAACGCGAGATCATGAACCAGATCCAGGCGCTGATGTCGATCGTCGAAGGACACGGAAACTTCGTGATGGACGCGGTCGGCGAGGACGTGATCCCGTCGTTCCGCCGGATGCGTCACGTCTTCGAGGGGCGTAGGAAACAGACATCGCTGGCCCAACGAGCGGTGAACCACGTCCTCGGTCTCGAGATGAAGCTGCGTCAGTACGAGATCGGACGAACGTTCTGCGATCAGGTGGCGACCCAGGGTGGACTGGATTCGGTAGCGCGTATCTTCGTCAGCGAAGAGGCGTTCCCGACCATGGCCGAGTTGAGTGCTCCGGGTGACTGGCTGAGGAGGGTCGCGTGACCGAGAAGCCCCTCGGGGGACCCGGCTATCCGGTGGTCGAAGCAGCCCTGCGCGCGATCGAGCGTTACCGGATGCTCGAGAAGGGGGATGTCGTCGTGGTTGCCGTGTCCGGGGGCCCGGATTCGGTCTGCTTGCTCGATGTCCTGCAGCGCATCTCCTCTCGGTTGGAGCTGACGATCCACGTCGCGCACGTCGATCACGGTCTGTCGGACGAGTCCGAGACGATCGCCGGTCGCGTCGCCACCCGAGCCGCAGAGGCGGGGTTCGATGTGCACGTCGTGCGGGCACCGGATCTCGCCGGCCCCAACCTGCACGCGCGGGCACGCGAGTTCAGGTACGGGTTCTTCGACATCGTGTGCGAGCAAACCGGCGCCCGCGGCGTCGCAACCGGTCACACGCTCGACGATCGCGCGGAGACGACCCTGGCCCGGTTGATCCACGGGGCGGGCACGGCGGTGCTCGCGGGAGTGAAGCCGGTGGATGGGAACAGATTGCGCCCTCTGCTCGAAGTAAGGCGTTCCGAAACGCGCGCCTATTGCGAGGAGGTGGTGCTCGAGTTTCACGACGACACGGGCAACGATGATCTGAGGTTCGAGCGCGCAGCCGTTCGCAAGAAGTTGATCGGTCCGATCCAGGAGCACTGGGGGGAAGGCGCGATCCGCGCGATCGCGATGAGCGCGGAACGCCTTGCGGAAGATGCGGGAGCGCTCGCGGGGATCGCGGACCGTCTGTATGCGGATCTCGCTACCGGGGACGACCCGACGTTCGATCGTGCCGCCCTTGTGGCGGTCCCGAGAGCGGTTCGGAGGCGTCTCCTCGAGGCCGCCGTCGGCCGGGTGCGGGACCGCTCGGCCGGGATCGACGAGGTCCTCGACGCCCTGGACGCCAGCCCGAAGGCGGGGGCCAGGTACGCGCTTCCCGGGGGCCGCGAGATCGTGATCGAGAGGGATCGTGTGGTCGTCCTGAACGCGGCCTCCGCCGGTGATGGCGACGAGGACGAGGAGTAGTGCCTCGGCATAGGATGTGCCGATGACCCAGGACCCCCACCCGGATATCGAGAAGGTCCTGATAAGCGCGGACGACATCGACGAGATGATCGCCCGGCTCGCGAAGCAGATCACCGAGGACTACCGGGACAAGGATCTCTTGCTCGTCGGCGTCCTCAAGGGCGCCTTCGTGTTCATGGCGGACCTTGCCCGGGGGATCGACCTCCCGATCGAATTCGACTTCATGGCGGTGTCGTCGTATGGGTCGGCGACCAAGTCGTCCGGAGTCGTGAGGATCCTGAAGGACCTCGACTACGAGATCACCGGGCGCCATGTCCTCTTGATAGAGGACATCATCGACTCCGGCCTGACGATCAACTATCTGCTGCGCTACCTCGAAGCGCGTCAGCCGGCGTCACTCGAGATCTGCTCGTTGTTCTGGAAGAAGGGTGAGCAGGCGGTGCCGATGGAGGTGAAGTACCCCGGATTCGAGATCCCACCGGTGTTCATCGTTGGCTACGGCCTCGACTACGCTGAGAAGTACCGCAACCTGCCGTACATCGGCGTGCTCAAACCGTCTGCCTACGGCGCCGAACCCCCGCCCGAGTAGGCGCCGGAGGGCGCCCCACAGGGGGTTCCCTACAAACAGGGGACTGCTACCCTTGGGCGACCATGAATCGAATCTTTAGGTCCGCGATCTTCTATCTCATCCTCATCATCGCCGTCGTGTGGGTGTTCCAGCTCTATCGCGGCGGCGCCGATCGCCCCCAGCAGATCGAGTCCGTCAACCAGTGGCACGGGCTGATCGAGGACGGTCAGGTCGACACCGCCAAATTCCTTACGAAAGAAGAGAGCGTCCAGGGCGAGCTTGGCGACGGGACCTCGTACGAGCTGTTCCTACCGACCGGAACCGTGGCCGAGCACTCTGAGTTCGCTCGCGAAGCGGACGTCGACGTCTCAGCCGACCCGCAGCAGGGTTCGGTGCTCTTGTCCGTCCTGTTCCAGTTCCTGCCGATCCTGATCATCGTCGGGTTCTTCTTCTTCCTGATGCAGCAGATGCAGGGTGGAGGCAACCGTGTGATGTCCTTCGGGAAATCGAAGGCGCGCCTCGTATCCAAGGATCAGCCCAAGATCACGTTCGCGGATGTCGCCGGGCTCGACGAGGCGATCGAAGAGCTCGAGGAGATCAAGGATTTCCTCGAGTCCCCGCAGAGGTTCCAGGCGATGGGTGCCAAGATCCCCAAGGGTGTCCTGTTGTTCGGCCCGCCGGGGACCGGCAAGACCCTCCTGGCCCGCGCCGTCGCGGGTGAGGCAGGAGTTCCTTATTTCTCGATCTCGGGTTCCGACTTCGTCGAGATGTTCGTGGGCGTCGGCGCGAGCCGGGTTCGCGACCTTTTCGAGCAAGCGAAGGCGAGCTCACCGGCCATCATCTTCATGGACGAGATCGACGCGGTCGGTCGTCACCGCGGTGCGGGGATGGGCGGCGGCCACGACGAGCGCGAGCAGACCCTGAACCAGTTGCTCGTCGAGATGGACGGCTTCGACGCGAAATCCGGGGTCATCTTGATCGCCGCTACGAACCGACCCGACATCCTCGACCCCGCCCTGCTCAGGCCGGGTCGCTTCGACCGTCAGATCGTCGTGGATCGCCCCGATCTGAACGGACGAACGGGGATCCTGAAGGTCCACACGCGCGGCAAGCCGCTCGCCAAGGAGATCGACATCGAGGTCCTGGCGCGCCGGACCCCCGGGTTCACCGGCGCCGACCTTGCCAACGTCGTTAACGAAGCAGCGCTCCTCGCGGCTCGGTTCAACAAGAGCGAGATCGCCATGGAAGAGCTCGAGGAAGCGATCGATCGCGTGCTCGCAGGCCCGCAGCGCAGGAGCCGCGTGATCTCCGATCGCGAGAAGAAGGTCATCGCCTATCACGAAGCCGGTCATGCACTCGTGAGCCACGCCCTTCCCAACGCGGATCCTGTGCACAAGGTTTCGATCGTGGCACGCGGACGTGCGCTCGGTTACACCTTGACGCTTCCGACCGAAGATCGCTTCCTCGTTACTCGAAGCGAGCTGATCGATCAGCTAGCGATGTTGCTCGGGGGCCGGGTAGCGGAGGAACTCGTATTCGATGAGCCGACCACCGGTGCCTCGGACGACATCCAGCGGTGCACCCGTATCGCCAAACAGATGGTGACGCAGTATGGGATGTCCGACCTTGGACCACTGGCGCTCGGCGAGGGCGACTCACAGCCGTTCCTCGGACGTGACTTCGGACACATGAAGGACTACTCGGACGACGTCGCTGCGAAGATCGACGAAGAGATCCACCGTCTCGTCGAAGAGGCGCACGACGAAGCGCGCGAGATCCTCACCAAGTACCGGGACAAGCTCGATCTCATGAGTGAGCGACTTCTCGAGAAGGAATCACTCGAGAAGGAAGAGGTCGCTGAGATCCTCGCCGAGGTCGCCAAGCAGAGCCCCGACAACCCGGTCGAGCGTGCCCGGATCCGCCGGGAACAGCGCCGTGGAGAGACCGGAGATGTCGCGGGCCCCTCGGGGAGCCCTAAGAAGTCGCGTCTGCCCCGCCTGAAGCCGGGCCTGGGCGAAGCCTGACCCAGGGACCGGAAGTCCCGGCCCGGGAGGATGTTGCTCACCGAGTCGATACCCTTGCCCCCATGAGCGCGGAGTTTGAGGCTGGCCGGCAGATCGATAAGGGAGCGATCGAGAAGGCCGTGGGCGAGATCCTCGAGGCGATCGGTGAGGATCCACATCGGGATGGACTGCGCGATACGCCGCGTCGTGTCGCCGAGATGTACGCCGAGATCTTCGCGGGCATCCACGAAGACCCGAAGGACCAGCTCGATGTTGTTTTCGAGGCGAATCACGACGAGATGATCCTCGTGAAGGACATACCTCTGTATTCGATGTGCGAACATCACACCATTCCATTTCTTGGGAAAGCCCACGTTGCCTACATCCCGAACAAGAAGGGACAGATAACCGGGCTCTCCAAGATCGCTCGCATGATCGACGTTCTATCCAAGCGCCCACAAGTCCAGGAGAGATTGACCACTCAGATCGCTAGCGCGCTGGAAGAAGCGCTGGAACCGCGAGGCGTGCTTGTCGTCATCGAAGCCGAGCATCTCTGCATGAGCATGCGAGGGGTCAGGAAGCCCGGCTCCTCGACCGTGACTTCCGCCGTCAGAGGCATCTTCCGGACCAACGACGCCACGCGAGCGGAGGCCATGGGCCTCATCTTTCATTAGTTCCGCTTCTGTGTCCCCGGCGGCCTGATCTGGCATCCAGTCTCCGGCCTAGACTCTCGGGATGGAACTCGTGATGCGGGACCGCTCGCTGTCTCTGGATCGGTGTGTCGTGATGGGCGTGCTGAACGTCACCCCCGATTCCTTCTCCGACGGTGGGCTCTGGTTCGACCACCAGAGCGCGATCAAGCACGGGGTCGAGATGGTCGCTCAGGGGGCTGGGATCATCGATGTGGGAGGCGAATCCACGCGCCCCGGCTCCGAACCCGTGCCGGAGGACGAGGAACTGCGCAGGGTGATGCCGGTGATCGAGGCCCTCGTCGCCGAGATCGACGTTCCGATCTCCATCGATACGCGCAAGGCCTCGGTGGCGATGGCCGCCGTCGAGGCAGGCGCTCGTATCGTCAACGACACCTCCGGCGAGACGGCCGATCCAGAGATGGGTTCGGTGGCCGCCGAGATGGGTGCCGCGATCGTCGTGATGCATTCCCGTGGCACGCCGGCGACGATGCGTTCGTTGACCGAGTACGAGGACGTCGTCACTGATGTCGGCACGTTCCTCGCGGGCCGGGCGCACGCGCTCGAAGCTATGGGAGTGGACCACCGTTCGATCGTTCTCGATCCAGGTTACGGATTCGCGAAGACGCCCCTGCAGAACCTCACGATGCTCAGGAGGATCGACGAGCACCTCGAGCTTGGGTATCCGCTTCTCGCCGGCACCTCCAGGAAGTCGTTCATCGGTGCCACCTTGGACCTGCCCGAGGAGCAGCGCCTCGAAGGCACCGCGGCGACCGTCGCGTGGGTTGTGTCGAAGGGGGCAGAGATGATCCGGGTCCACGACGTGGAAGCGATGGTGCGCACGGTGAGGATGATCGAAGCGATCAAGGATGCGCCCTGAGACCATGAGTGATGCCATCAAGATCTCGGAGCTGATCGTCGACGCTCGCATCGGGGTGAGTGTCGAGGAGCGTGCCGTCACGCGGCCCCTCAGGATCGACATCTCGATGGCTACCGACACGAGCGCGGCCGGCCGGAGCGATGATCTCGAGAAGACGGTCGGCTATGACGTGGTCGCGGTGGCGGTTGCTGACCTGGTCAGGGCCAGGGAGCGGAAGCTCCTCGAGAACCTGGCCGAGGAGATCGCGGCTCTGATACTCGCATTCGATGGCGTCTCCTCCGTTACGGTAGAGGTGGAAAAGGGAAACCCTCCGATCGAAGAGAACATCCGAGCGGTTTCGGTACGCATCACCCGGCCTTAAGCCGTCCGAGAGAGGTCCCATGGTCACGTCTTACATAGCGATCGGATCGAACGTAGGAGAACGGAGAACGTTCTGCCGGGAGGCGGTCGCGTTCCTCGGTGAGTCCCCGGGAGTCGGCGTGATCGCGACCTCGAGTCTGTACGAAACCTCCCCCGTGGGTGGGCTCCCTCAACGCTCGTTCGTGAACGCCGTGGTGAAGACCGAGACCTCTCTGTCTCCTCGGGAACTGCTCGATCTCTGCCAGAGGATCGAGGCTCGCCTCGGCCGAGAGCCCGGAGAGCTCAGGTGGGGGCCGCGGGTCGCCGATCTCGACGTTCTTCTCTTCGACGATGTGAAGGTCAACGAACCCGATCTCGAGATCCCTCACCCGCGCATGACCACACGGGCTTTCGTGCTCATCCCTCTGATCGAGATCGATCCCGAGGTCGCCGATCCGTGGGGGATGTCCTATAGAGATCTCGTGGACGAGGCCGAGGGCGACGTGCGTCTCATGGAGCCGTTCTAGACGGTCGTCCCGTGGGCTTTCCCTTGCCTGAACCTTGTTTGACAACCCCTCGGGACATATACCCTCGTGATTCGGCTCTGTCTAGCAAAGGGTGTTCGCGTCCATGCGTAAGTCACTGGCTGTGATGGCAACAACCGCTCTCTTACTCGGTTTGCTTGCGATGGCACCGGCCTCGGCTCGAAGTGATGGGCCCAAGGTCGTTCCCGGGCGCTCCACCTCTACTCCTTCGTTCGTGACGGGGATCGAGACGGCTCCGCGCGCTGGTTCGCCGGCAGATGTGGCGAGGGCCTACCTCCGCGACCACGACGGCCGTTACGGGATCACCGATACCGACGACGATCTCGAGGTGCTCGCTGTCGCGAGGAAAGGTGCGCGGGCCATGGTGCGGTTCGGCCAGCGGTACCAAGGCGTAGAGGTGTTCGGCGCTCAGTATCTCGTGCACATGGTCAAGGAGGATGGTGGTTACGCGGTCACCTCGACCAACGGTCATTACTTCACGAACATCAACACCTCAACCACGCCTAGGTTCGATGCTGCGGCAGCCAAGCATCTGGCGATCGCTCGTGCGCGTCGCAACATCAAGGTGTCCAAAGTTGACTCGCATCCGCTAACGATCCTGCCCGACGGCAACGGCGCTCTCGCGTATCACTTCACCGTGTGGGGCTCGAAGCTGCGGGGGGGCCCGGTCAAGTACGAGATGTTCCTCAACGCCCGCACCGGCGGCATCGCGTTCATGTATGACAACCTGCAGCGCGACACCATCCAGGGCCAGGATTCACATAGTGATCTGGTTCCGCTCGAGGTCACCCCGACCGGGCCATCGACGTGGGAATTCAGGGACCAGTCGCGCGGCATGTTCGCAGCCGGCGGGGAGATCACCACACACGATGTCACGGGGGATCCCGACTACACCGGAACGGACGCGAACATGGTCGTCGCCTCGGCCGATCCATTCACCGGCGATCCGTCCGCCTCCGAGGCTCACTGGGGCGCGGGAGTGACCTACGACTACTACGAGACGCTCGGACACATCTCCATCAACGGAAACGCCCTCGCGCCCCTCACGATCAAGTCCTCGGTCCACTTCGAGGCGGTTCCGGGAGAGGGCTTTTGCAACGCGTTCTGGGATGGAAACCAGATGACTTACGGAGACTGTCTGCTGGCGGAGGGCGAGACCTATCCGCTCACGGCGGATCTCGACATCGTCGGTCACGAACTGACCCACGGAGTCACGCAGTACACCGCGAACCTCGTGTACGCGAACCAGTCCGGGGCGATGAATGAAGGCTTATCCGACTACTTCGGGAACGCGATCGATGCGAATACCAACAGCCCGGATCTCTCGGACCCCACTACCGGTTACCTCGGTGAGGATGTGTGTCAAAGTGGCACGCCACCTCCTCCGATCGTGACGCCCAGCGGCTGGGAGTGTCCGCTGCGCGACCTGAACGACGGGCGGACAACCGAGGACTTCATCTACTACCTGATCGACTTCGATTCCGGCGGCGTGCACCTGAACTCCACGATCTACGCGGGGGCGCTATGGGACTTCCGCGAGGCGCTCTACGCTGCCGATGGGCAGGCAGGGAGCGACCGGTCGGATGCGTACGTCTACAAGGGCCTCTCCGAGTTCATGACCCCCCTCGACGATTTCGTGGATGGACGGAACGCGTTGATCGCGGCGATCACCGATGCCGGGCTCCCGACGATGGTCGCCGACCTCGCGGCCGCGAACGCGGCGTTCGACGGGAAGGGCATCGTCGGCGGCTGGGACGCGGCGGGAGGTAACGATGCCACGATCCTCGTCGAGGACGTGCAGCCGGTTGGATTCTTCTTCTCGGCACCGCAGGTGAGCGGATCGCGATTCATCATCGGCGACTACGAGGACAAGACCCAGTCGTGTTGCGTCGCCGAGCAGATGTTCGTCGGGAACACCTCCGCCCCGGTGAACTACCAGGAGATCAGCTTCAACGAAGCCGACACGTTGAACAACGAGCAACCCGACCTGGGAGGCAAGCAGGCGGTCTGGGGACACTTGCGATTGACTCCGTCCGGTGGGCTCGACTTCGACATCAACGGCCGCAAGATCGGGACGAACAGGAAGCAGCACTTGGCCGGCGGCAAGGGATTCCAGTGGTTCCCGTCCATCTCGGGCAAGTTGCTCGCCTGGGAGGACACTCGTGGAGGCGGTGACATCTATGCGAGGAAGATCGGCGGCAAGGCGCGGAAGCTGACCGGCGCCGGCTTGCAGTGGAGCCCTCAAGTGCGGGGGAACTGGATCGTCTGGCAGGACTTCAAGGGCGGCACCAACATCGGCATGTACAACTGGAAAACGAAGAAGACCAAGATGATCAAAGCTCCCGGAACCCATTTCTTCGGTCCGCCGGGGACGGGACCCGGCTACGTGTACTGGTACGACGACGCTCGCGGCTCCGATGGCTTCGGAGCGATCAGGCGAGCCCGCCTCGGCTCGAGCAAAGTGAAGACCGTCGTGAGAGAGAACGATCCGAACTCTCCGTGGTGGTTCGGCAGTACGGGTCTGCTGATCCCGTCGGCCAACAAGAAGTACGTGACCTATTACGACGAGTGGGCGTTCCTCGGCGGCCCCGGCGAGTCGACCGTCGATACCAGAGAGATCGGTCGCGACGTCTGGATCGTCAAGGCGTCCGGAGGCTCGCCGCAAAAGATCACTCAGAACATCGGCGAGCAGGCCTACCCATCGGCCCTGCCCGGAAAGGCTCGCAAGGCGATGTGGATCGATTCTTCGCAGGGGCAATCGGACCTGATGAGGAACTGACCCAGGACCGGTGAAAGATGGACCGGCTCCCCGCTGAGGCGACGGGGGCCGGTCCATCTTCGTTCGCCTATGCTTCGCTCCCGACCGGTACCCCCGTGGACTGGAGCGAGACATGTCGATCCCACCCCCGTCACCTTTCACCTTCACGCTGGCCGGCGCGGGTCGCGTCGGCACCGCCGTCGCCCTGCTCCAGGCGCGCGCCGGCCACAAGCCCCTTGGAGCCCCGTCCCCGAACGCCGGGTC
>JBKJZQ010000219.1:0-2415 GCA_046715095.1 Actinomycetota bacterium
CATCCACGACGGCAGCCTCCAGATGCTTGCCGCCGCGGCCTACGGCTGTGGCAACGCGAGCGAGTTCATCGACGCGAACAGAACCGACCTCGCCAAGGAGGCCGCGCTCACCGCGCGCGATGCGATCAACGGGGCGATGACGGCTCTGAGAGACTCGCTCGTTGACCTCAGGAAGTCATCGGTCGAAGCAGGTGGCCTTGTCTCGACTATCGAGACCTTCGCAAAGCATCTCTCGGTCTTGTGGGGAACCGAGATCAACATCGAGGCGACGATAATCAAGGAGCCACCGCTACCGGTCACCCTGGCGGCGTTCCAGATCCTGCAGGAAGGGCTTACCAATGCTCTGAAACACGCCCAGGAAGCGGTGGTGACTGTCAGAATCAGCGACGATGACGGGATGGTGCATATCGTCATCGAAGATGAAGGCGTCGGGTTCGACGCGACTCAAGAAGTGGGAGCAGACCACGTGGGAATGAGATTGATGCAGGAACGCGCCACCAGGGTCGGCGGCAGGCTCGAGCTCGACACTGAACCTGGCCGAGGCACGCGACTAGAAGCGATCCTTCCGGGGGCGATCTCACAGTGACCCTCAAGGTGCTGATCACCGAGGACCACCAGCTCGTCTCGCAAGGCCTCGAAGCGATGCTGACGATGAGCGACGAGGTCGAGCTCGTCGGAGTAGTGAACACCGGCGAGAAGGCGGTCGAGCGCGTCGGAGCGGGCGGCGTAGACGTCGTGCTCATGGACGTGAATCTCGGTCCTGCGATGAACGGGATCGAAGCGACGCGTCAGATCAAAGAGGGATACCCGGGCACGAGCGTGCTCGTTCTCACGATGTTCACCGACCCCGGCACCGTCGCCGAAGCCGTCAAGGCGGGAGCGGACGGTTATCTCTCCAAAGGGGCCTCCAAGGAGAGCGTCATCCAAGCGATCATGGACGTTTCCGAAGGACGTGCAGTGCTCGACCCGAACGTCACCGAGGGGATCTTCGGTCGTATCTCGGGCAAGAACTCTCAGGCCCTCTCCGATCGCGAGCTGACGGTCCTTCAGGAGCTAAGCCACGGGAAGTCGACCCGAGAGGTCGCCGAGCACATCCACGTTTCGGAGGAGACCGTCAAGACGTACCTCAAGCAGATCTTCCGGAAGCTCGGCGTACACGACCGCACCGAGGCGGTGGCCGAGGCGTTCCGCCGAGGGCTCATTCACTAGAAGTTAGAGTCGCGCCTCGTGGACTTCGAGATAGAGCACGCCGTCAGCGGGAAGCCGGAGCACGTCGCGGAGGTCCTCCTCGACCCCGACTACCAGGCATCGCTCGGCGATCATCTCGGTCCACTGTCTCATCGTCAGGTTCTCGAACAGACGGAGTTCGAGGACGGACGGGTCGTGCGTCACATCAGATGCGTCCTCGACATCGACATCCACGGGCCGGCCAAGAGGTTGATCGGCGACGGCGACCCAGCCTGGGTCGAGGAAGCGATCTGGTATCCAGGCAAACACATCTGGGAGTGGAAGATCCTTCCCGAAGTCGCCAAGGAGCTGCTGTCCTCGAGCGGCACCATCGAGCTCCACGCCCGAGGGGCCAAGACCCTCCGGGTCGTCACCGGTCACGTCACGGTCCGCGTCCCGCTCTACGGCGGCAAGGTCGAGGGCTGGATCGTCGATGGGCTCGAGAAGGCATACACCGACGAAGCCGCCCACCTCGAGGCATGGTTGTCCGAGAAGCGCTGAGGTGTAACGCGCTCGTAACATGAGTGAAACGATGGGGAAACCGCCTATCCCTACAGTCACGTTGCACTGAAGCCTCGCGGCCGATCGGGTCGCCACAGAGGGAGGAACGCATGGCCAGTCCATCCGATGCCCTAAAGCTCGGGGAGCAACACGGAGCGAAGTTCGTAGACATCCGGTTCTCAGACCTGCCCGGATTGATGCAGCACTTCTCGGTTCCCTTCGATGAGTTCGGAGAGGATGCGTTCGAGGAGGGGCTCGGCTTCGACGGTTCGTCGATCCGCGGCTTCCAGGAGATCCAGGAATCCGACATGATCCTGGTTCCCGACCCCGATACCGCGGTCATGGATCCGTTCCGGACCCATCCGACCCTCATCCTCAACGCCTACGTGAAGGACCCGCTGACCGGCGAGAGCTACTCACGCGATCCCCGGTACATCACGAAGAAGGCGGTCGAGTATCTGAAGGGCACGGGTATCGCAGACACCGCGTACTTCGGTCCAGAGGCCGAGTTCTACATCTTCGACGGCATCCGCTTCGATCAGAATCAGCACTCGAGCTATCACTTCATCGATGCGGTCGAGGGCGTGTGGAACTCCGGACGCGAGGAGGAAGGCGGGAACAAGGGCTACAAGCCTCGCTACAAAGAAGGCTACTTCCCCGGCCCCCCGATGGACCACTTCCAGGACC
>JBKJZQ010000220.1:0-5849 GCA_046715095.1 Actinomycetota bacterium
TCTCGATGAACGCACTGGAGAACCGGGTCCCGTCCGCAGACTCGAGGACGTCCTTGGCCCGGTCGATGACAACCAGGTGGCCCTCGTCGAGGTAACCCGCGTCGCCGGTGTGCAGCCAGCCTTCGTCATCGACTGCTTCGGCGGTGGCCTCCTGGTTACCGAGGTAGCCGGAGAAGACCGATGTCGAGCGGAGCAGGATCTCGCCGGTGTCGTCGATCTTGAGCTCGGTCTCGGGGATCGGGACGCCGACACTGTGGAAGCGCACGTCTTCGTCGCGGTGCAGCACCGCTATGCCACAGATCTCGGTCTGACCATAGATCTGCTTGAGGTTGACCCCGATCGCGTGGAAGAACCGGAACACGTCCGGGCCGAGCGGGGCTCCGCCGGTGTAGCACCGGCGGTCTCGTGCCAGACCAAGCTGGTCACGGACCGGAGGGAGTGCAACCCAATCCGCTATCCGGGCGAGGAGTCGCGAGGCTAGGCCGGGCTTCTTACCCTGGACCCGCTGCTCGGCGACCCGGTCCCCGATGTCGTAGCCGATTCCGAAGATCTTCCGCTTGAGCCACCCGGCCTCGTCGATGCGCACCTGGACCTCGGAGAGCATCGACTCCCAGATCCTCGGTGGGCTGAACATCACGTGCGGGCCGATCGCACGCATGTCGCTGCGTTGGGTTGCGGAGTCTTCGGGGAAGGAGAGGGTCATGCCGCACGAGAGGCCGCAGGCAACCGCGATCATCTGCTCGCCGATCCACGCCAGCGGAAGGAAGGAGACGAACCGGTCATTGGGGCCGAGCGGGTCGACTGAGGTGAGGTGGTCCGCCATCGAGAGCAGGTTGCGGTGGGTCAGCTCACCGAGCTTCGGCTTCGACGTCGTTCCCGAGGTGGTGCAGACGACCGCGACGTCGTCCGGCGTACCCTTGGCGACCTCCTGCTCGAACCAGCCGTCTCGGCTGCTGCCCCACTCCTGTCCCTGTTCGGCGACGTTCGAGAACTCCACCAGCCACGGCTCGGTGTACGTCTCCAGTCCGTGGAGGTCGTAGTAGACAACCGTCTCCAGCCGGGGCAGCAACGGCTTGACCCGAATCAGCTTGTCGACCTGTTCCTGGTCCTCGGCGATGACCACCCGAGCGTTCGTCACGGTCAGAACGTGCACGATCTCCTCGTCCAGGCTGGTCGGGTAGATGCCGACGACGGCACCGCCGAGCGACTGTGCGGCAAGCTCGGCGATCAACCATTCGGGGCGGTTGTCGCCGAGGACGGCCACGATGTCCCCCCGGTTGACCCTGAGCGAGGCCAGGCCATGCGCGATGTCACGGACGTTGTCGGCGTACTCCTGCCAGGTGATCGGCTGCCAGATTCCGTAGAGCTTCTCCTGAAGAGCTACGCCCTTCGGTCGGTCGGCCACCCGCTCGGCCAGCAGCTTGGGGAAGGTCATCCCGTCGCTCGTCTTCGTGGCGCTCACGCGTCTGCCCCCAGGTATGCCTCGACGACGGCGTGGTTGTTGCGGATCTCCTCCGGTGTGCCGTCACCGATCAGCTTTCCGAAGTCCAGGACGCTGATCCGGTCCGAGATGTCCATGACCACGCCCATGTCGTGCTCGATGAGCAGCACGGTGACCCCACGCAGCTCGTGGACATCGAGGATGTAGCGGGCCATGTCCTCCTTCTCCTCTGCGTTCATGCCCGCCATGGGCTCGTCGAGGACCAGGAGGGACGGCTCGACAGCGAGCGCGCGTCCGAGCTCCACGCGCTTCTGGATGCCGTACGCGAGGGACCCCACGTGATGGTGGCGGTAGGCCTGCAGCTGGAGCAAATCGATGACCTCTTCCACGAACTCGCGGTGCCGGACCTCCTGGTTTCGGGCTGGTCCGAACCAGACCATCGCGGGGAGCAGGTTGTGCCGCATGTGGATGTGCCGGCCCAGCATCAGGTTCTCGAGCACGGTCAGGTGGGTGAACAGCTCGATGTTCTGGAAGGAGCGGGCGACACCGAGACGGGCGATGCGGTGGGGGCGCAGCCTCGCCAGGTCATGCGTGGCGGCGACGTCCTGCTCGTTACGTGTGTGCAGCAGGATCTTGCCCTGCTGCGGTCGGTACAACCCGCTCGCGCAGTTCAGCAGGCTGGACTTTCCGGCGCCGTTCGGCCCGATGACGGCGTGCACGTGCCCCTGGCTGACGGTGAACGAGATGTCGCTGAGAGCGTGGATGCCCCCGAACCGGAGAGAGACGCCAGCGATCTCGAGCAGCGGGTCACCGGTCGGGACGCGACTGGAGTTGAGGGAGAAACGGTAGGCCCGGGTGAGCAGCTAGGCACCTCCTCAAGGGGTGTGGGTCAGGACACGGCGGTTCGCGAGGCCGACCATACGTTTTCACTATATGATTCGGCAAGCGACCTGGTACGCTCGAAAGACGTAAGGGCGCGCCTCGCTCACCTCCGATCTCGCCGCGTTCGTGCGACCCCTGATCATGCCGGGACGCATCAACTCGCTCGCCGTGGTCCTCTATCAGGGCACCGCGGCACTGGGAACGATCCTGCGCGACTTCCCCGCTGCCCTACTGGCAAGGAAGGACGCTTCGTGAACAGATTCGAGCTCTGGGCACCCGGCGCGAACAACGTCGAGGTCGTGATCGACGATGTCCGCCGGCCGATGGAACGCGCCGACTTCGGGTACTGGCGCACCGATCTCGCGGTCGAGGGCGGGACCGAGTACCGCTTCTCCATCGACGGGGCCGATCCGGTCCCCGACCCTCGTTCGCATCATCAGCCGGCCGGCGTGCACGGTCCCTCCCAGGTCGTGGATCACGACGACTTCACATGGACCGACGAACGCTGGCGCGGATCTCCCCTGACGTCGGCGGTCATCTACGAGGCACACACCGGCACCTTTACGCCGGAAGGAACGTTCGAGGGCGCGATCGCACGTCTCGATCACCTCGTCGACCTCGGCATCACCCACCTGGAGCTGATGCCAGTGGCCGAATTCCCCGGGCGACGAGGGTGGGGCTACGACGGGGTCGACCTCTACGCTCCCCACCACGGCTACGGAGGTCCCGAGGGCCTCAAGCGGCTCGTCGACGCGTGCCACGCCCGCTGGCTCGCGATCATTCTGGACGTCGTCTACAACCACCTCGGTCCGGACGGCAACTACCTCGGTTCGCTGGGTCCCTACTTCTCGAAGCGCTACTCAACGCCGTGGGGCGACGCGGTGAACTTCGACGGGCCCGGTTCCGACGAGGTGAGGGACTTCTTCACCGGGAACGCCGAGCACTGGCTCGAGCGCTACCACCTCGACGGCCTGCGCATCGATGCGGTGCACGCGATCCTCGACCTCTCGGCGATGCACTTCCTCGAGGAGCTGGCTCGGCGTGTGGACGCGCTCGAAGCGCGCCTCGGACGAACCCTCTCGGTCATCGTCGAATCGGACCTCAACGACCCCCGCGTCGTCACGCCGTACGAAGCCGGCGGCTTCGGCATCGATGCGCAGTGGAGCGACGACTTCCATCACTCGCTCCATGCGCTCCTTACCGGCGAAGACGCCGGCTCCTACGCGGACTTCGGTCGCATCGAACACCTCGCCCAAGCCCTGCAGAGGGCGTTCGTCTTCGACGGGAGCTACTCCGAAGCACGCGATCGTCGCCACGGCAAACGGCCCGAGGGCCTCTCCGGGCACCGGTTCCTCGGGTACCTCCAGACCCACGACCAGGTAGGGAACCGCGCGCGGGGCGAGCGTTCGAGCCATCTGATGAGCGACGACCTCCTGAAGGTGGGTGCGGCCCTCGTGCTCACCTCACCGTTCGTCCCCATGCTGTTCCAGGGTGAGGAATGGGGCGCCACGTCTCCGTTCCTCTATTTCACCGATCACGAGGACACCGCTCTCGGCGCCGCGGTGAGCAAGGGTCGCCGGAGCGAGTTCAAGGCCTTCGGGTGGCCGCCGAGCGAGGTTCCCGACCCTCAGGACGAGGACACGTTCACCCGCTCTCTCCTCGACTGGTCCGAGCCCGAGACCGACCGGCACCGGGAGCTCCTCGACTGGCACCGGGCGCTGATCGGTCTCCGCAAGAAGTCCCCCGACCTCACCGACGGCCGCCTCGATCTCGTCGAATGCACCTATGACGAAGACGCACGCTGGCTCACGGTCGAACGCGGGTCGCTCACGATCTGCTGCACCTTCGGAGACGACCCCGCCCCGGCCCCCGGCGGCGAGGTCGTCCTCACCTCGAAGGAGCCGGGCTCACCCGCCAGCGTGACGATCTACCGGACCTAGGCCCAGGCCACCAGGCCGAGGTCCATGTCGGTCACGAGGTCCTCGTGGGTCGGCGTGACCCGGACCGCGAAGCCGTAGAGCCCGGCCGAGCGAGCGGTGAACTCGGCCGAGTAGTTGCAGGTCCCGTTGGTGCACTCGGTTGCCTGCATCGCAACGATCTCGGGCTCGAGCAGCTCGCCGTTGGCCCCCACTCGGCCATGGGCCAGCTGGACGGTGACATCTTCGGTGTCGAGACTGCCGACCTGCACGGTAGCGCGGACCGCACGCTTCTCGCCGACATCCGCAGCGAGGATGTCCCCCTCGACGTCGATCACCGCAACGTCGTCCCAGGCCGAACGGATCTTCTCCTTCCACGCGGCGAGCGACTTGGTCCGTGCGAACCCGCCGGAGGCCATCCGCGCTCCGTGTCCGGACGCCGGGATATAGGACATCTCGGTGTAGTCGCGCACCATCCGTTGAGCGCCGACGAACGGGCCGAGGCCGGTGATCGACGAGCGGACGCGCTCGATCCATCGTCTGGGGACCGGACCTTCCGAACGATCGTAGAAACGTGGGGTGATTTCGCGTTCGAGCAGATCGAAGAGGGCGCTGGCGTCCACCCGGTCCTGATACTCCGGGTCGGTGGAGACATCTCTGGTGCCGATCGTCCACCCGTTGATGCCGTCGTAGCACTCGTCCCACCAGCCATCGAGCACGGAACAGTTCAGGGCGCCGTTGAGGGCCGCCTTCATGCCCGAGGTGCCGCTTGCTTCGAGGGGGCGCCGGGGGTTGTTGAGCCACACGTCGACGCCCTGGACCATCATCCTGGCGGTCTCCATGTCGTAGTCCTCGAGGAAGACGAAACGGGTCCGGTGGGCCGGGTCCGATGAGAAGTGCATGAGCTGCCTGATCATCTCCTTGCCGCCGTCGTCAAGCGGATGGGATTTTCCGGCGAAGACGAACTGGACGGGACGATCGCTCGAGTGCAGCAGTTGTTCGAGCCGATCTACATCGGACAACAACAACGTTCCCCGCTTGTACATCGCGAAGCGGCGCGCGAACCCGACCGTCAAGATGCCGGGGTCGAGCGCATCCGAGGTCCATCCGAGATCGGCTTCCGAGGTTCCTCTCTCCCGGAGCTGACCCTGGAGTTGTTCCCTCACGAAGGAGATGAAGCGCTCCCTGGCACGCTCCCTCGCGCGCCACAGCTCGGAGTCGGGCGCTTCGTTGAGCCGCTTCCAGTCGCCGCCGCCCGATTCGGCCCACCCGGGAGCGAGGTACCGGTCGAGGAGCTCGGCGATCTCGGGACCGACCCAGGTAGGTGCGTGCACCCCGTTGGTTATCGAGGTGATCGGCACCTCATCCACGGGTACCTTGGGCCAGAGGTCGGCGAACATCGCCCTCGACACGGCCCCGTGAAGCTTGCTAACTCCGTTCGAACGCCCCGCAAGCCGGAGGCCGGAGATGGCCATGTTGTAGTCGCCGGGGACGCTGGGAACGGTCTGCCCGAGGGCCATCATCTCGGCGAGCGGCACATCCAGCTCTTTGGAGAAGTTCGAGAAGTACCGGTCGAGCAGCTCGCCGTCGAAGACGTCGATCCCCGCCGG
>JBKJZQ010000221.1:0-12455 GCA_046715095.1 Actinomycetota bacterium
CTTGATCTACCGGTAGACGGTCATGTTGGACACCCTGAATCGCCGCGCAACCTCGTCAACGGTGAGAAACATGGACGTCATCCCCGGCTCGCTCATAGTGGGAGGCAGTATAGCAAGGCTCGTTTCCCCAGGTCAGAGAGCGTTCTTGAGGCCAGCCACTCGCACGCGTCGGCGGCACCTCGGGATCAAGAACAAGAAGCGGGCCGCCTCGGCGGGACGCAGAACATCAGGGCCGCCTCGGCGGGACGCAGAACATCAGGGCCGCCTCGGCGGGACGCAAAACTCAAAACTCGCCGGCGAGGACCCTCTCGAAGAGGAGCCACGAAGGCTCGTAGAGGCCCGGGGGGCGGTTGTCGTCGAGCGGGACCGCCCACATGTCCTTGCCCTCGGCCCAGGCGACCGCGAGCGCCGGGTCGTTGATGTCGATCACCGCGACCGTTGGGATCCCTCGCTCGATCGCGGCCCCGGCCCAGCCGTGATCGCCGAAGACGACGTCGGGCCACGGTTCCGCGTCGAGCAGGGCCTCCATCGCGGCGGCCGAATGGGTGTGCATCAGCGCCCCCCAGTCGGCCAGGCAGCCCACCCCGCCGGTGTAGCGAACCTCGAGGTTGCGACCCCGGCCCGGTACGATCTGCTCCCCTTCCCGGAGCTTCGAGAGCGTCCCGCCGGCTCTCTTGTAGGCGTCCGCCACCCGGATGTTGTGCTCGAGCATGCCGGTCGGATGGCCCGTCGCGATCAGAAGAGATGCCTTCCGGTCGGCGAACCCCTTGAGTGCCCGAGCCGCGGCGACGATCCCGTCGATCGTCAGCTCGGGGTCGATATCGTCGTAGCCGGTCTCGTCGGCGATGCCCTGAGGGCACCCGGTCAACTTGGATACGAAACCGAGGATCTCCTCGGCGGAATGATCGGATAGCCCCGACAGACCGAAGCTGTCGTCGGTATCGCCGGCGATGATCTGACGGATCTTGCCGATCGCGTTGCGCCGAGAATGGGAATTGTGGGGACCAGTTATTCCGGCGGCCACAAGCGCATCGCGGGCCTGTTCAAGCACCTCTCGACTCATGCGAACATCCTAGAGCCGTAGGCGTTCCATGAGGAATGTGGGACTTTGGGTCGGGGACTCCCGGGGACGTGACCACACGAGAAACACAGAAGCGTTCCTCTCGAGGAACGCGGAAACAGAGGAGGGCATATTGAGCACCGAACTGTTTTCCCTCGCCGGAAAGGTAGCGGTCGTGACGGGGGCATCCCGCGGCATCGGCCGTGCGATCGCGCTGGGTTTCGCCGATGCCGGGGCCGACCTAGCCGTCGCGGCAAGGACCGAGGGGGACCTCGATGACCTCGTCACGGTGATCGGAGAGAAAGGCCGCAAGGCGATCGCGGTTCCCACCGACGTCACCGACAGATCTCAGCTCGAGGCGTTGATCAAGCGGACGGTGGATGAACTGGGGAAGATCGACATCCTCGTCAACAACGCGGGAGGCACGAAGTTCATGTCCCCGGCCGTGGCGCTGCGTCCCGACGGGTGGGACAAGGCGATCAACCTGAACCTCAACTCGGTCTTCCATGCCACGCAGCTGGCCGCGCAGGAGATGCTCGGTCGCGGAGGGGGCTCGATCATCCAGATCTCGTCGGTAGCAGGCATCCTGGGGGCCCAGGGGCTGTCGTACTACTCCGCCGCAAAGGGCGGGGTCCGGTTGATGTCCCAGGCGATCGCGAAGGAGCTCGCCGGTTCGAACGTCAGGGTCAACTCGATCGCGCCGGGTTGGATCGCTACCAGCCTGAACGAGAACATGCACGGGAACGAAGATTCGAGCAAGTTCATCACGTCGATGATCCCGATGGCTCGCTGGGGAGAACCCGAGGAGATCGTCGGAGCGGCGATCTATCTCGCATCCGACGCGTCGAGTTTCGTCACCGGAGCAACCCTCGTCATCGACGGGGGCCAGAGCGCGTAGCGATGAAGCCCCCTCGCGTCCCGCGACTTCATCCGGCGCTCGGCGGTCTGCTCATGGGCGCGTTCCTCTTCTCGTTCTTGATCGTCTTCGACCTGTTCGTCCTGGGTGAACCGTTCGCCTCCGTCTGGCAAGGTGCCCTGTTCACCGCGGTCGTGATCAGCGCGTTCCAGGCGATGTTCGTGGCCTCGGGGAGGCGACGTCGAGCCGAGGCCGGCGAGCCGGACGAGCGTTAGTGGGTGCAGCGCCCGGCCTCCACGGGTGACGTACGAGCGGTGCCCTTGTCGACCTCGTCTTCGATCTCGGCGCCGGTCAGCGCATATCCGATCCGGCCATCGGTGGTCGAGGCGGCGAAGACCATCCCCGCGACCCGGCCGTTCGGAAGGGCGAACGGTCCTCCCGAATCGCCCTGACGCACGGGAGAGCGCAGCTCGTAAACGCGCCTCGTGACCTCGGAGCGCCCATAGATGTCGCGCCCGTTGGCGTCGTAGACCTCCTGCACTGCGGCGCGGTGCACCCTGAGCTCACCGCCGGCCGCCCCGGGATACCCGAGGGTCGCTCCGGGCTCGCCCCTCTCGTACTCGGTGACATCGAGGTCGATCGTGGGGGCGTCGAGATCGGGTGCGTATACGACCGCGACATCGGTTCCGGGGTCGAACAGAACGATCGATCCGGAGGCATCGCCCGACGGAGACTGGATCGTCACACCCTCTCCGCCGGCGACGACATGCGCGTTGGTCACCACGTACCCCGGAGAGGCCACCCAGCCGGTCCCTAACTGCGTCCCTCCGCACGCGGGGACGACCACCCTCACGGTCGACGGCTGGGCGGCGTCGATCGCCTCGTTGGCCTCGGCGTTGCTCGGGAGATCGACCGGAGGACTGATCGGGGGCATGCCGACGAACACCTGCGGGAACCCGGACGTATCGAGGTATTTGCGGATGTAGGCGAGGACGTTGGGGGGATCGGGCAGGATCGCGCTCTCCGCCCGCAGGATGGCCGAATCTCGGACCGCCTTGGCAAGCGGCTTCCAAGGCGATCCCCCGACGATCAACGAGCCAACCAACCAGAAGGTCACGAGCAAGACGCCGACGCTGAAGGCCGCGCCCAGCCACCGGTCGACCGCGCCAAGGCGAACCTCGTGAGCTGCGGTCCCGAACCGATGTCCGATGAAGAACCCGATCGTCTGTCCGATCGAGAGCAACGCGAACACGACGAACAGGGAGATCATCGCTGCTTCGAGACCCGGCTCCTGGATGAAGGCCTCCGCGATGCGAGGACCGAGCGCAACCCCCGCTAGGAGACCGATGAATCCTCCGCCGAGCTCGAACACCTGGGCCAGGAGCCCCCGGTTCCGGCCCCGGAATACGGCCGCGACCGCGAGCAAGACGATGACGACGTCGACTAGGTTCACCGGGCTACCGTCTCGCCACCATCAGTCGATGCCGAGGCCCGTCTGCAGAGCTCTGAAGGTGAGACCGAAGCAGACGAACGCGACGACCCCGAAGACCGCCCACGGGATGCTCCTGAATCGCTCGCTCTGGGCGTAGCGGTGACCGAACACTAGGAGGGCCCCGGGGAACAGCCCGCCGTAGACGTAGTGGAGCCACTGCGGTCCGTTCGAGTCCGGACGGTCACCCAGCATGAACAGGGTGGCTCCGACGATGACCTGGATCGCGATGACCACCTGGATCGCCGCCAGGAGGTTCCAGAACCAATCGTTCGGGTTCTTGTTTCTGAGGATCGAGGCGAGGGCCCACAGCGCCAGGACAAAGAACGCAGCAGGGATCGAGTACGCAACGTAAAGATGGATCTCGGTCATGGATGCAGCCTACGTTGCCGCAACGAGCTCGGTCAGCCGCTGCACGCACGCCTCGAGGACCGTCTCGACGCTTCGCTCGACCTCGGCCCGAGCGGGCCGAGACACCTCGGCTTCGTCCCGATCGGCGAGCCACGCCTCCGGGATCGCTTCGGGATGACCGATCATCTCGGCGAAGTACATCGTCCACACCTTCGGGACGACCGTGTCGAACTGATAGCCACCGCCGCCGGTGGCAACCCAGCGTCCGGAACAGTGCTCATCAACCGTGCGGTGGATGATCTCGGCGATCCTCGGGAACGCGCTCATCGTGAGCCCGAGGTCCGCGAGGGGATCGCCGTGATGGGTGTCGGCTCCCAGTTGGGTGAAGATCAGGTGCGGCTTGAACGCCCCGGCCAGGGTCGAGACCACCTGATCCAGCGCCCACAGGTAGTCGCTGTTCCCCGTCTTCGGAAGGAGCGGCACGTTGGCGCTCGTTCCGAGCGCGCCGTGCTCACCGATCTCGTCTTCGAAGCCCGTACCCGGATAGAGATAGCGCCCCGATTGGTGCAGGGAAACGGTCAGCACGCGTGGCTCGTCGTAGAAGATCCACTGCACACCGTCGCCGTGATGAACGTCGACATCGAGATACATGACCCGCCAATCCGGATGGTCGGCCAGCACCTTCGCGATCGCGATCGCCGGATCGTTGTAGATGCAGAAACCGGACGCCTCGGCGCGACGGGCATGGTGCAGTCCTCCCGCCGGATTGAACGCGGAGTCGAACCGGCCCGAAGCGACCGCATCTGCGGCGGTCAGGCTGGCCCCCGCCACCGCGCACGACGCCGCGTGCATGTTCACGAAGGTCGGATTGTCGGGCGTACCGAGGCCGTAGTGGAGCGCCTGCGACGGCGGCATCATGCCCCAGTCGAGAGCCTTGACGACCTCGACGTAATCCGCCGAGTGAGCGGCCCGAACCTCCTCCTCGGTCGCCAGGCGCGCGGGGATCTCGTCCACGTTGGGCCGGTCAATAAGGTCACACGCCCGGATGCTCTCGTAGGTAAGGAGGACGCGCTCCGGCCGGAGTGGATGCTGCGGCCCGAAGTCGTACTCCCGGGCGATGTCATCAACCGTAATCAGAGCGACAGACTTGCTCTCGGCCATTAGTCTTCGATCTGGGCTTTCTGCAGGCGGCCGGAGAAGTCGACCGCGATCGTCTTCCACTCGGTGAAGAAGTCGACCGCAACGGGGCCTGCTTCGCGGTGTCCGTTGCCCGTGTTCTTCATGCCGCCGAAGGGAACCTGGATCTCGGCACCGATCGTTGGGGCGTTGAAGTAGATCAGCCCGAACTCGATCTCCTGGATGCCTCGGAAGACGTTGGTGATGTCGTGGGTGTAGATCGCGCACGAGAGGCCATACTCGACGTTGTTGGCGATCTCGATGGCGTCGTCGATCGAATCGATCCGGATGATCCCTGTGACCGGCCCGAAGATCTCCTCGGTAGCGATACGCATGCCGGCGGTCATGTCATCGAAAACCGTGGGCTCGATGTAGTTGCCGCCCTCGTAACCTTCGCCGGTCAACTCGTTGCCTCCGGTGATGATCTTGGCACCCTCCTGCTGACCCAGCTGGATGTACTCGAGGATCCGGTTCTTCTGCTTCTCGTTGATGACCGGCGCGAGCTCGACCTCGGGGTCCAGTCCGTTGCCGACCTTCATCCCCTTGACCCGCGTCAGAAGCTTCTCGGTGAACTCGTCGTGGACGTCGTTGTGGATGGCCAGCCGGGAGGTCGCCGTGCACCGCTGTCCTGAGGTGGCGAAGGCACCCCATGCCGCGCCCTCGACCGCGATGTCCATATCGGCGTCGGGCATGACGATCTGGATGTTCTTGCTTCCTAGTTCGAGGGAGCAACGCTTCATCTGACGCCCGCACCGCTCGTTGATCATGCGCCCGACCTCGAGCGAACCGGTGAACGAGATGCCGGCGACGTCGGGATGGTCCACGAGGGCTGCCCCTGCGTCTTCACCGAAACCGTTGACCACGTTGAAGACGCCCGGCGGGATGCCGACCTCGGAAAAGATCTCGGTTAGGAGCGCAGCGCAGAGCGGAACGTCTTCGCCCGGCTTGAACACCACCGTGCAGCCGGAGACGAGAGCGGGGAACGACTTCCACGTCGGGATCGCGATCGGGAAGTTCCACGGGGTGATGAGGCCGACCACACCGATCGGGTGCCTCACTGTCATGTAGAACTTGTTGCGCAGCTCTGAGGGCATGGTCTCGCCGAACATCCTGCGACCCTCACCGGCCATGTAGAAGGCGAAGTCGATGCCCTCCTGGATGTCACCGCGCGCTTCTTTCAGCGTCTTGCCCATCTCTCGGGTCATGACCTGAGCGATGTCTTCCTTGCGTTCTTCGAGGAGCAAGCCCGCGCGCAGAATGTAGTCGGCGCGTACGGGGGCCGGGGTCAGCATCCACTCGCGACGCATCGCCTTGGCAGCCTGAACCGCAGCATCGACATCGGCCGCACCGGACTTGGCGAACGTGCCGATGACCTCCGAGGCATCCGCGGGGTTGCGGCTCTCGAACGTCTCTCCGGATATGGCCGGGACCCACTCGCCGTTAATGAAGTTGCCGAAACGAGGCGGCCGAGTGCCGGCGGGTGAAGCGATGTTGGGACGAGGATGGCGAGATTGCATTTCGTTGCTCCCTCTAGATGAACGCGACCGGACCTCGATCGCTAGAGGTGCATCCTAATGGGGTGCGGCGTCCGGCTCAGTCCTCGAGGACGAGTCCCATAACGACCGAATCCCAGAGCTCTCCGGACTCCCTCCGCCAGTGCTTGCGCAGGTATCCCTCGCGTTCGAAGCCGTAGCGCTCGTACAGAGTGATGGCAGGTTGGTTGTGCGGCCATACCTGCAGCGTGATCTTGTAGTGACCATTGGCTTTCGCCCAGGCGATGCACGACTCGAGCAGGGCGACACCGATGCCTTTTCCCCTGGAGTCCGCGGCAACGAGCATCCCGAGGTCGGCCGGTCCCTTCTTCTTCAAGGTCGCCATCCCAACGAGCTTGCCCTCGTCCTCGGCCACGAGCATGACGGACCCCTCAACCTCGAGGTACTCGTTCCACGCGGAGATCCGCCATTCACGATCGAGCGGCGCTTCCGATCCGATCCACTTCTTCTCCGCCGCTACCGACTCAAAGAGATCGAACAATTCCCCGAAGTCTTCCCGGGTGGCGTCCCTGACGATCATCCGCGGCTTCAGACCTCCGAATCGCCTCTGGCAAGCTCCCGAGAGCGGTCCATCGCGGCCTGGATCGCGTCGAGGAAGGCCGCCCTGACCCCTGCTTGTTCGAGCACGCGGATCGCCCTGATCGTGGTTCCTCCTGGTGAGGTCACCATCTCGCGCAGTTCAACGGGGTGCATGTGCTCGTCACGCATCATCTTGGCAGAACCGAGCATGGTCTGGACCACCAGCTCGGTGGAAATCTCGCGCGACAGACCGAGGAGGATCCCTGCCTCGATCATCGCTTCGGCAAGCAACGCGAAGTACGCGGGGCCCGACCCGGAGATCGCCGTCACCGCGTCAAGGTACTCCTCGGCCACCGTCACCACGCGCCCGACGTGGGCCAGGATCTCCCGGCAGATCTCGAGGTGAGCCTCGGACGCGTGCTTCCCTGCCGCGATCCCGGCCATCCCTTCGTGTACGACCGAAGGCGTGTTGGGCATCGCTCGAACGACGGGGACGTCTACCCCGAGACGCTTTTCGATGAACGCCGTCGGGATCGCGGCGCACACGGACAGGACGGTTTGATCGCTACGAACGTACGGAGAGATCTCCGCAAGGAGCGGATCGATGTCCTGGGGTTTGACCGCCAGAACGATCACATCGGCGTCTGAGATGGCGGCCGCGTTATCGGAGGTCACATCGACGCCGTGACGCGCCGCCAGCTCCTTCAGGCGTTCTTCGCTGCGGGCGGTGCAGGTGATCTCCCCCGGCTCCCTCCACCCGGAAGCGAGCAATCCTCCTACGAGAGCCTCGCCCATCTTTCCTGTACCCAGCACGGTTAGCTTGCCCATAGTGGTCCTATCATTACAGGTCATCGACCCGTCAAAGATGAGGGGGAAGGGTGGTTCTGGGGCGAGTGCTCCTTTGGGCGGCCGAAAAGAAGCGCGTTCAGAAGCTTGTTACGGAAGGAAAGCTCTCCCGTCGAGTAGTCAGACGGTTCATCGCCGGTGACACGCTCGAGGACGCGATCGTGGTCATCAAGGATCTCAACGCGAAAGGCATCGGCGGCATCCTCGACCTTCTCGGCGAAGGCGTAGAGGATCCATCGGGGGCCGCAGCCGCGTTCGAGGAATACCTCGCTTCGATCCGCCGCATCGAAGAAACGAAGATCGACACGACGGTTTCGATCAAGCTCACTCAACTCGGGCTCGCGTTCGACAAGGGCGCGTGCATCGATTACGTCAGGCGGCTGGCTGCCGAGGCGCAGGCGATCGGCACCTACGTCGAGATCGACATGGAGCAATCCGAGTACGTCGGCGACACGCTCGACATCTACAAGCACCTCAAGCGGGACTTCGACGACCTCCACGTCGCGATGCAGGTCTACCTCAGACGAACGCCCGGGGATCTCGAGGAGATGGTCGACCTGGCACCGAAGGTCCGGCTCGTGAAGGGGGCTTACAAGGAAGCCGAAGAGATCGCCCTTCAGAAGAAGAAAGAGATCGATGCCCAATACCGATTTCTTACCGCCTGGCTCTTCGACAAGGGCTCGGAGCCAGCGATCGCAACTCACGATTCGCACCTGATCGCCCATGCAGGCCGGTGCGCAGTCAACTCTGACAAGGAGAAGTCGTCGTACGAGGTCCAGATGCTCTACGGGATCCGGCGCGACCTCCAGGAACAGCTGGCCTCGGACGGGTACCGCGTTAGGACCTACGTCCCGTTCGGCTCGGCCTGGTACCCGTACCTCATGCGCCGCATGGCGGAACGTCCGGCTAACCTGCGTTTCTTCCTGCGGTCGCTCGTTGGAAAGTGAAGAGAAACAGTCGGCCCCAGAAACCTAGGTCGGTTCGGGACTCGTGCACTTCCCCACACACGAGGCCCGGCCCGGCTTCAGCTTCTGGGGCCGACTGTTCCGACGAACGGCGAACCGCTCAACGGAACCTGCAGGAACATAGCGACGCGCTCGGTCACGCGTCAAGCACGCGAAGGTGCTGATAGAGCCACATACGGGCAGGTCAGAGAGGTGGAAGATTTTCTCGATTTTTTCGCGTCTCTAGTGGTGTTACCTGCGCGACGTGCCATTAGCACGTGCACGCTTCCGCGAGACCCTCCTTCAGCAAACAGTCATACAGCTCGTGGAACTCTGAGGCGGTCGTCTCCCATGAGAACGCAGCGGCGCGTTCGACCGCGCAGACACCGAAGCCTCGTCGCAGATCGTCATCCGACAACAGCGTCTTGAGCCGCCCCGCGAATTCCGCCGGATCGCGAGATTCCGAGAGGAACCCAGAGGCTCCGTCGGCCACGATGTAGGACAACCCGCCGACCGGTGTGCCCACCACCGGTGTTCCACATGCATGGGCCTCGAGGGCGGCGAGACCGAAAGACTCCGAGTGCGAGCAGACCAGCACCGCGTCGGCAGCCCGGTAGTAGGTCGGAAGCTTCTCGTGTGGTTGGGGGCCCTCAAAGCGCACCTTCGAAGCGACCCCGAGGCGGGACGCAAGGTCCTTCAGCCCCTCGAGCTCGATCTCCCCATGCGGTCCGCTGGCTCCACCCACGATCACGAAGCGCGCGTCGCGGTCGAGCGCCGGAACAAGCTCGGCGAACGCCCTGATAGCGAGGTCGATCCCCTTCAGCCTCTGGATCCGCCCAACGTAGAGCAGGACGGCTTCGTCCCCGAGACCCAGCCGCGGGCGATCAGATTCCCGATCTCCCGGATGGAACAGCGCTCGGTCGACCCCGTGGTGGATCGTCCTCAGCTTGTCGTGGTCCGCAAGGTAGAGGCAGGCCAGCTGCCGCCACTCGTCGTCGGTGGACGCAACCAGCACGTCCGCGCTCCGCATGACGTCGTCCTCTCCATCGAGACGGCTCTGCGGTTCGGGCTCATCACCGGGGGCCAGGTAGCTGTTCTTCACCTTGCCGAGGGTGTGATGAGAATGAACGTGCGGCACACTCCACGAGCGCTCGAGTTTCATCGCGGCGACTCCCGATTGCCAGTAATGCGAATGAACGACGTCGTACGAGATCCCCTCCGCCATCGCGAAGGCCCGTATCCCGGCGGCGAACTCTGGGATGTACCGGCGGTGCTCCTCCTTTGCGATCGGTTCCAGAGGTCCGGATTCGATCGAGATGACTCGAACTCCTGGATACCACTCGACGACGGCCGAGACCTCAGACGTAGCACGAGTGAAGATGTCGGTCTTCACGCCTCTATCCGCAAGCGCGGTGGCCACGGCTCGGACATAGACCGTCATCCCGCCCGCGTCGCCTGATCCCGGCTCGGGCAGCGGGGACGAGTGGTAGACGACGACCGCGGTGCGTTCGACAGAGTCTCCGCTCACCGGCTCGTTCCTTCCTTGAAGACCTGCACGTTGTTCAGCGGGATCGGTTCCGCCCCCAGCTGGACTTTGTAGCGTTCGGGGCCTCGGAGGAAGTCGAAAACGTCGAGTCCTCGTTCGATCGAGTCACTCACCAGTTCGGAGACCAGGATGAGCCCGGGAGATAGGCGCGAGAGATCCGGCTCATAGGCAGAGTTGTAGAGATAGAGAGTGTCGTTCAACTCGAACCCGAAGGTTGAGGCCACCGCGGTATCGCCTATCTCGAGGAAGTCGAGTCTCAACCACCCGATGTCGGAGAACGCTCTGGCAACTCTCTCGAAGAAGGTGGCGATCTCGGGCCGCATGAAGTGGCCCTTCATACCTTCGGCGCCACGATGCATCTCGAAGAAGATCTTGAGATCGACCTCGAGCGTCTCCTCGGTGGAAGCACGGACCTTGGTATCGGGATGCTCCCTCTCGATCCTGCGGCGCTTGCGCTTCAACTCGTGGCGAGCCTTGGAATCGAGCGACGCGAGGTAATCGTCCCAGGACGAGGGGAGCCTGAGGATCGCCGCGGTCTCTTCCTGCTGGAGCGCAAAGCCGAAACCGGCGGCGTCCGCACGCTCGACCAGGAACTCGGTGAAGCCGAACGGGACCGGCATGTTGTGGGCGTCGAACACGTCCCATTCGAAGTCTGTCGTCCTGAGCCACTCGACGAGGCGGGCGGCCACCTCTCCCCTGTCATCCGGATCGCAGATCGGACCGAGGTAATCGGTGAGATCGATACCTCCCACCCACCTGAGGATCTTCTTGTTGTCCTCGACCTTGCGGTACAGGGGGCAGATCGCCACGACGTCATCCGCTGCCGTGAGCGTGAGGATCAGGAGATCCTTGCCGTCTCCGAACTCCTCCCACCAAACCCGGTTCCATTCGGGAGACGCAAAGACGTGACGTTTGGCGTCGCGCGCGAATAGCTCCCGCCACGCGGGGAGCTCGAAGCAACCTTCGTCGCGGTCGACATGGACCTCGAGAGTCCTGGAACTCATCACCGGATTCATACAACCTCAGTTAACTCTGGTTACTTCCCGACCCAGAAAGAAAGCCCGCCGGTCTCCCGGCGGGCTCTTTCTCGTGGAACTTGGTGTCCTAGGACGCCTTGGCTGCCTTCGAAGCGGCCGGCTTGGTCGCCGTCGTGTTGGGACGCACGGCCTTGGTCACGCTGGTAGCAGCGGCTTTGACCTGGGACCTAGCGGTCTTCGTCTGCACGATCGCCGCCTTGGTCGGACCAGAGTTCTTCACCTTGGTCGACAGGGTCTTCCCGCGCTTGACAAAGTCCTTGTAGTACTTCTGCGTCACCTTCTTGTCGGCCAGCTTGCCGGCGCCCTTCACCTTCTCGAGCGCGAACTCACCTGCTCCGACGGTGGCGTAGAAGATCTCTTTTGCCTTCGCCATCGATGTCACCTCCTTCATCACAACTCGGACCTTGGGGCCTCATCCGGCGTGATGCCCGGGCGGGACCCTCGGATCTCTATTAGGAATGACGGGAAGACGGAGGCTCGCCGGGTGGGGGGTGAAGAGGGTTGCTCCGAACTTCCCGTCACGCTTTGTCACTTTTTGCTCTCTCCCGAAACTGTTGACACGGTCGCGGCCTTCTTGTGAGGCTGTTCGCTCTCTTCCTTGAAGGACCGGTAGATGTCGATCAGCACCTGCTTCTGTCGCTCGCTGATCGTTCCATCCCTCAGGATCTCTCCGATCAGATCGTGCTCCCTGTCCTCATCGAGGATCCCGGCCCTCACGTAGAGCGTTTCCGCCGAGATGCGCAAGGCTTTGGCGATCGCTTGAAGGATCTCCGCCGATGGTTTCCGCAGGCCACGTTCGATCTGGGACAGGTAGGGGTTGGAGATGCCGGCGATCTCCGACAGCTTGCGGAGGGAGAGGCTCGCGCCGCGGCGCTGGTCCCTGATGAACTCGCCGAGCTCGCCAAGCTTCATGCGTCCCTGCGCCATCGGTCCTCCCTTCGATCTCCGGTCATGCTCTCTTCCGCTAACTATTAGAGCACACTTGCATAACAGTTGCAAGCACCATGAGCACGCCCATACGCGCGCCTTTGTGGGCCGGGCACTAGGGGACGGCGAGAGTCGGTCGCCTCGGCGACCG